>ONVT01000128.1 GCA_900321365.1 uncultured Eubacteriales bacterium
GCTGGATCTGGACTGGGAGTGTCTGCGCGGCCGTTCGTTCATGATTTCCGGCGCGACAGGCATGATCGGGAGCACTCTGATCGATGTACTCATGAAGAAGAACCGTGAACAGGGACTCGGAGTCCGCGTTCTGGCGCTCGGCAGAAATGAAGAGAAGGCCAGAGACCGCTTTTTGGAGTACTGGGACAGTGCGGAGTTTTCCTTCCTGAAATGTGACATCATGGACGCGGTGGGTCTGAGACAGGTGCTGGATTGGTCGAGTCTGAGGCAGACGCAGGAAGAAGTGAAAAATGCAAACCCGACAAGCTCGAATAGCAGTGTAAATGATAAAGAAATACTCCTGGCAAAACAGAATCGGGTTGACTATATCTTCCATGCCGCGAGCAACACACACCCTGTCGCCTATGCGCAGGATCCGATCGGGACGATCACGGCAAATATCATCGGGTTGAATAACCTGCTGGACTATGCGGCGGGGCATGAGTGCAGGAGGTTCATTTTCGCCTCGTCAAATGAAATCTACGGGGAGAACCGCGGCGATGTGGAGCTTTTTGATGAGAGCTACTGCGGCTACATCGATTCAAATACGCTTCGCGCCGGCTATCCGGAGAGTAAGCGGGCGGGCGAGGCTCTCTGTCAGGCGTACATACGGCAGCGGGGGCTGGACGCTGTCGTGGTGAGGTTCACGAGGTCATTTGGCCCAAGCCTGCTGAAGACGGATACGAAAGCGTTGTCGCAGTTTCTGAAAAAGGGAGTCAGCGGCGAGGACATCATCCTGAAGAGCGCGGGCACGCAGTATTTTTCCTACACATATGTGTGTGACGCGGTGAGCGCTCTGCTGACATGCCTGCTGAAGGGCAGCTGCGGCGAGGCGTACAATGTTGCGGATCAGAGCTGTGATATTATGCTGAAGGATCTCGCGAAACTCATTGCCGACTATGTCGGACGCCGCGTGATCTTTGAGATTCCGGACGCGGTGGAGGCGGCCGGCTATTCGAAAGCGACGAAGGCACGGCTTGACAGCACGAAACTTCAGCAGCTGGGATGGAAGGCGCAGTTCGATATCGGGACAGGGATATGGCACACTGTTGACATTATGAAGGAGATACAGTGAATATAAAATACATAGTCGTTAACGGTATTGCTTTTCGACTTTCTATCAGGAACAAAGACCTGTATATAGATTACTTATACAGTTCGTAAGACAAGAGGATGCTTTTTTGGTAAGCCTGTTGGAAATGAGAGGGTTAGAATGTCAGAAAAAAAGGATCTTCGATTTCAGACGAAACAGCAGATCAAGCAGGCAGTGCAGAATTATGTACTGCCTTTTTGTTATAAATGCAGCTGCGGGGGGAAAGTTGACCCGAGGCTGGTGATCTTCGTGGACGCGCATCATAATTCCAGGCCGGCGGCCATGGAGCTGCTTTTTCAGAAGCTCAGAAAAGAAGGATGCTGGAAGATTGTGGAGCATTACCTGGATTACGGGACTGCGGGAGCAGCGCAGGTTGCGCGGCACTCGATGCGGTTCATGCAGCTTTACGCGAAGGCGGGCTTTGTGGTGATCTGTGATAATTTCCTGCCTGTGGCGTCGTGCAGAAAGCGGGCGGAGACGAAGGTCATCCAGCTCTGGCATGCCTGCGGAAGCTATAAGAAGTTCGGATATGACGCGAAGGATGACATTCCTGCCGGTTACCATGGGGGAAATGTCTACCGGAATGCGAGCCTGGTGACTGTGTCCGGAGAGGCGGCAGTCGGGGCATTTACGTCGGCAATGCGGCTGGGGCCGGGAATCGTCCGGGCGATGGGTGTAAGCCGTACGGATCTTTACACTTCCCGTGCGTGGCAGCGCAGGTGCATCAGTCAGTTCCGGCAGCAGTACTCTGAGGCGGCGGGAAAGAAGGTCGTGCTCTGGGCGCCGACCTTCCGCGGCAACGCCGGCATGCCCGGGGAGGTTCCGCTGGATGTTGAAGCTTTGAAGAGGGCATTGGGACCGGAGTATTATGTGCTGGTGAAGCTGCATCCGCATATGTTGACTCATATGGAGAAGCGGCAGAGATATGAGCAGGAGAGCGGAGAGAACACAGAGCAGGACAACAGACAGATAACCGAAGAGAACACAGAGCTGGGCAAAGAGCAAAGATTAGTGACGGATTGCCGGATACTTACGGAAGAGCTGTATCCGGTTGTGGATGTGCTGATCGCGGACTACTCATCACTCATATACGAATACCTGATGTTCGGCAGGAGTGTTGTGCTCTATGTCCCCGACCTCGAGCAGTATCGCGCGGAGCGGGGGTTCTATATGGACATCTCGGAGATTCCCGGAGAGATCGTGATGGACGAGGCCGGACTGCCAGAAGCGGTCATGCGGGCGGCGGGCAATTCTGGATCACGTAGTCTTAAATCTAAACCACATGAATTAAAGAAGTTCATGGAACGCTATATGGGAGCCTGCGACGGGCATTCTACCGAGCGGATTGCGGAGTGGATGCGGTTGCAGAACGGGAGCATTTAAGATATGATAATAAGATAATTCGATTGCTGAACCCCAGACATCCAGACTCTGAAGATTTGGCTTCGCATGGCCGGCCTGTCTGTGTATGGATGGAAGGGAGTTTTGGTGTGCCTTGAAATGAGTTTCCAATGCACTTAAGGCATATTGAGAGAGCATAAGGGAAACGCATAATAACCAGAGGTCATTTGTCAAAAACGAATCCATGGATAACCACTACGAAGCAAGGGAAACTCTGTATGAGAAAGGGATGCAGCGCCTGGAACAGGCGCAGCTTGTCGTGCAGAGTGCCTATCGAACAGAGAATTATCTGGCTGCCGCCGAGGAGTTTGAGGGGGCCGGGGACTACATGAATGCCGCCGAGAAGGCGGAGGAGTGCCGTCTTCTGGCACAACAGTCCGAGGCGGACGGCGTGGAGGAGCGCTACCGGAAGGCGGTCCAGGCGCAGCAGAAGATTATGGACCGCAGTGACGCGGACAAGCTGGTGGATGAGTTCCATGCGCTCGGGGATTACAAGGATTCAAAGGAACGGCGCGGCGAATGCGTGAAGAAAGCGGAGCATTTCATCCGGCGCGCGCGGATTAAGAGGATCACTGTGACTGTGATCCTGATTGCGCTGATCATCGCCTGCGCATTTCTGGCCCGGGCAGGCATGTGGGGCTATGTGAAGGGCCTCCTGTATGGCGCGTCAGGGAATTATTCCGCGGCGGTTGAGAATTTTCAGGAGCTGGGGCACTTTCTGGACAGCAGTAAGAAGGCGGAAATCTACAGGGAGAAGCAGCTCAGAGCTCGTGAAAAGAAGGAGCGAACGACACTCGACACGCTGGAGGCAGGAGACCAGACTCCGTATGGGGAATATAACTGGACGGTGCTTGGCATCCTCGACGGAGAGCTTCTGCTGGTGCCGGACAAGATTTCCAGAGAGGGGGATTTCTGGCATGTGCCTTATGATACGCAGGGCGGAACTGACTGGGAATCTTCTTCTCTTAGAAGCTACCTGAACGAGAAGATTCTTCCGGAGATGTTCACCGATGAGGAGCGCAGCAGGATCAGTGGTGATATTGTGCTTCCGGATGAGGAGATGCTCGAAAAGTACGGGAAGGAGCTGGCCTCGCTTGGTACTGACATCTGGGTTGCCATTCCCGGTGCCGAAGAGGGGACGCAGAGCTATCTGACAGGCGGCGGGACGCTGATGCGGTATGGCTGCCCAGCGGACAATGAGGAGATTTCCGTGTGCCCGGTAATGCGGGTGAAGCTTGTGAACATCGAGGAGTAAGGGAATGCCGGCGCAGGCGGGGAGAAGCAAAGAAAGCAAGAGAAACCCCGCTGATGGAAGCGACAGAAAGCCGAAGTATACGGGGGAAAGTGAAGAAAGCAAGTGCCCCCCGCTGATGGGAAATATTGACACTGAAAAAGGAACAGTCCTGTGAGAGGAACAGTCCTGTGAGTGCACTGAGATACAGAATCAAAACATTTTTTAAATACAGAGATCTGATCATAGAGTTGGTCAGCAGAGATCTGAAGCTGAAGTACCGGAGGTCATTTCTGGGGTATCTTTGGGGAATCCTGAATCCGCTGCTGATCATGATCGTCATGACGATAGTGTTCTCCTCGATGTTCCGCAATAATATCGAGAACTATCCGGTCTATCTGCTGACAGGGCGTCTGATGTTTGAGTGTATGCGTGTCTCGACGACAGCTGCCCTGAAGTCTGTCACGGGCAACCAGGCACTGCTGAAAAAAACGTACATTCCGAAATATATTTTCACGCTCGCGAAGGTGACGAGCTGCATGATTGACACAGTGCTCTCACTGGGCGCGCTGATTATCGTGATGATCGCGACGCGCTCGCCGTTCTATCCGACCATGCTGCTTGCGCCGATCGAAATCTTCAAGCTGTACCTGTTCTGCCTGGGGCTTGGATTCCTGCTGGCGGAGCTGGAGGTTTTCTTCCGTGATATTGAATACATCTACCATGCGGTCTGCACGGCGTGGATGTATCTCTCCGCCCTGTTCTATCCGATGGAGAGGCTCCCCAATCTGGTGCAGATGTTCATCAAGATTGCGAATCCCATGTACTATTACATCTTCGGGTTCCGCGACCTGATTCTGTACGGCCGGATTCCCGGACCGAGGATTATCTGGGGCGGATGGTTCTGGTCGGTGCTGATGATGATCATCGGTATCTATTTCTTCCAGAAGAACAAGGACCGCTTCATTCTCTTCCTGTAAATGAGCAGGCACAGAAAGGAATAGTCAGGATGCCAGAGCAGAATGTCATAGACGTAAACCATCTGTCGATACAGTTCAATCTCGCCAACCAGAAGGTGAATAACCTCAAGGAGTACGCCATCAAGATGGCGAAGGGGGAGCTCATGTTCCAGGAGTTCCTCGCACTGAAGGATGTGAACCTGCATGTGAAGAAGGGCGAGGCATGGGCGCTGATCGGCCGGAACGGGTCGGGAAAGTCCACGCTCCTGAAGACGATCACGGGAATCCTGAAGCCTTATCACGGGACGGTGAGGGTTCGCGGATCCATCGCGCCGATGATCGAGCTGGGCGCGGGATTTGATCCTGAGCTGACCGCGCGCGAGAACATCTTCCTGAACGGGGCGGTGCTCGGGTACAGCAGGAAATTCATGGAAGCGCATTTTGACGAGATCGTAAAGTTTGCGCAGATCGAGAAGTTTCTGGATTCGCCGATCAAGAATTATTCGTCCGGCATGAAGGCGAGGCTCGGGTTCTCGGTCGCGACGATGGTCGAGTCGGACATCCTGATTGTCGACGAGGTCCTGTCGGTCGGCGACTACCAGTTCCGCCAGAGGTGCAAGACGCGCATGCAGGAGCTGCTGTCGGGCGGGACGACGCTGCTGTACGTCTCGCACGATCTGGATTCGGTGCGGCGCCTGTGCGACCATGTCCTGTGGCTTGACCATGGCGAGGTGATCATGAGCGGTGAGGCGGAGACGGTCTGCGACGCGTACCAGATGCACCAGGAGCAGGCCGCGCGCATGGAGCGGCTCGAGCGCGACCGACAGAAGAGCTCGAAGCCGGGCAGCAAATATGATTACCTGATCGTCGGATCGGGCCTGTTCGGCTCGGTCTTTGCGCACGAAGCCTACGCGGCGGGCAAGCGGTGCCTTGTGATAGACAAGAGGGACCACGCCGGCGGGAACATCTTTACGGAAAAGCGGGCCGGGATCAATGTACACAAGTATGGCGCGCACATTTTCCACACATCGGACAGGCAGGTGTGGGAGTATGTCAACCGGTTTGCGGAGTTTAACCAGTATATCAATGCGCCGGTGGCGAAGTACAAAGACGAGCTGTACAATCTCCCCTTCAACATGAATACCTTCTCGAAGCTGTGGGGACTGACGACGCCGCAGGAGGTGAAGGCGAAGATTCAGGAACAGATCGACGAATTGAATATTGTCGATCCGAAGAATCTTGAGGAGCAGGCGCTGTCGCTCGTTGGTACGGATGTGTACGAGAAGCTCGTGAAGGGCTACACGGAGAAGCAGTGGGGGCGTGACTGCAAGGATCTGCCGGCGTTTATCATCCGCAGGCTGCCGCTCCGCTTCACTTATGACAACAATTATTTCAATGACCGCTTCCAGGGCATCCCGATCGGCGGCTATACGCAGATCATCGAGAAGCTGCTCGAGGGCTCGGCGGTCATGCTGAATACGGATTACGCCGACTATATCCGGGAGCATCCGGATTCTTTCAAAAAGCTGGTCTTCACGGGTCCGGTTGACGAGTATTTTGATTACCGGCTCGGCCGCCTTGAGTGGCGGACGGTGCGGTTTGAGACCGAGGAGCTGGACATGGAGAATTTCCAGGGCAACGCGGTCGTCAACTACACGGAGCGCGAAGTGCCGTGGACGAGGATCATCGAGCACAAGCATTTTGAATTCGGAGACCAGCCGAAGACGGTGATCTCGAGGGAATTCTCAACGGAGTGGAAGAGCGGCATGGAGCCGTACTACCCGGTCAATGACGAGCGGAACAATGACCTTTACGAAAGGTACCGCGAGCTGGCTGAAAAGGAAGAGAATGTGATCTTCGGCGGCCGGCTCGGGACTTACAGGTACTACAACATGGACCAGATCATCGCGGAGGCGCTGAAGGTTTCGATGAAGGAGTTCGGCCGGCTGTCGGCGGAGGAGTGAAGCGGACCGGGGCGTGGATTCGGGTCAGATTTGAGAACAATGAAGATCAGGGGGAGAGAAAATGGCTAAGGTATCGGTTGTAGTACCGGTCTACAATGTGGAACAGTACCTCGAGGAGGCTTTGCGCAGCCTCGTCCGGCAGACACTTCATGACATCGAGATCGTCGTCGTAAATGACGGTTCTACAGACGGGTCACTGGAGATCATCCGCAGGTTCATGGAGAATGACAGCCGTATCGTCCTGATCGACAAGGAGAACGGCGGGTACGGCAAGGCGATGAATGTCGGACTGGACCGGGCGGCCGGGGAGTACATCGGTATTCTCGAGCCGGATGACTATGTGCCGCTGGACATGTACGAGGATCTGTACGAGGCCGCGCACGCGCATGACCTTGACCTTGTGAAGGCGGACTTCTACCGGTTTACGACCGACGATGAGACCGGCAACATGCAGCTGTTCTACAATCATCTCGACAAGGACGGCACGCATTACAACCAGGTGCTCGACCCCAGCCAGGATCCTTCGCTTACGAAGTTCATCATGAATACCTGGAGCGGGATCTACAAAAAGAGCTTCCTGGATGAGCACGGGATCCGCCACCATGAGACGCCGGGAGCTGCATTTCAGGATAACGGATTCTTCTGGCTGACCTTCGTGTACGCAAGGCGCGCGATGTTCATTGACCGCCCGTACTATCGCAACCGCAGGGACAATCCGAACTCGTCGGTGAACAGCCGCGAGAAGGTTTACTGCATGAATCTGGAGTACGACTACATCCGCACCATCCTGAAGAAGAATGAAGACCGCACTGTCTGGGACCGGTTCAAGGGGTACTACAATGTCAAGCGATTCTCGAATTACCTGTTCACGCTCAGCCGGATCGCGCCCGAGTTCCGGGTGGAATACATCAAAAGGATCAGCCGCGAGTTTAAGACGGCGGATGAGCGGGGCGAGCTGGATCTGATGCTGTTCGGCATCAACACCCGCAAGAAGCTGCAGATTCTGATGCGCAGCCCGCAGGAATACTACCAGAAATACGCGAAGTACGATCTGGCGAAGAAGGAGCTTGACCCTGCGGCCCAGCGTCTGAAGGAGATTGAGAATTCGACGACTTACCGCGTCGGCAGGACGGTGATGACGGTTCCTATCGCTGCGAAGAACACACTCGATGTTATCCGGAGGGAGCTGCGAAGATGAAGACGGAGCGGATTGCCGGGCAGAGTGGCGGTATTCAGTCAGGTCAGAGTGATGGTGTTCAGTCAGGTCAGAGTGATGGTGTTCAGGTCGGGCAGAGCGTTGGAGTTCGGTCAGGGCAATGTGCCGGCGTTCAGGAGGAAAAGAATGCAAGCCTGAAAAACCGCGGCACAAAAAAGCATGATATGACTGACAGACTGTCAGAAGAACCTGCGAAAAACACCCCAGTGGTTTCCGTGATAGTCCCGGTATACAATGCGGAAGCTTACCTCCCCTCCTGCCTTGACTGTGTCCTTTCCCAGACGCTGAAGGAGATCGAAGTCATCTGCGTGAATGACGGTTCCACGGACGGGTCGGCCGGGATTCTCGCGGCATATGCTGCCAGGGACGCGCGGGTTCGGACGCTGACGATGGCGAACCACGGAGCGGGTGCCGCCCGCAACGCGGGGCTGAAGCTTGCCCGGGGACGCTATGTCGTCTTCTGGGACGCGGACGATTCCTTCCGCCGGGATGCTCTTGCGAAAATGAGCGCACGCTGCGAAAAGTATTCGGCTGATGTGTGTATCTGCGCCGCGATGAAGCGCGACGATGAGACAGGCACGGTGTACGCGACCGGCGCTTATCTGAGAAAAAAACTTCTTCCCCGCCAGGAGATCTTCAACCGCAGAACGATTCCGCAGTACATTTTCAATGTAAGCGGAAATGTCCCGTGGAACAAGATGCTGCGCAGGGATTTTCTGCTTTTGAACGGATTGCATTTTCAGGAGATTCCACAGACAAATGACGTCTTTTTCTCCATGACGGCGATCTACCGCGCGCGCCGGATCTGCGTGGTGAAGGAGCCGCTGGTCACCTACCGGGTGGAGAACCGCGGCAGCCTCACGGGCATTGCTTCCGAGTACGATCTGTGCACGGTGGAGGCATTTGCGGCAGTGAAGGCGGAGCTTGACCGGAGTACGGAATTCGTGATGTCGCCGAAGCTGCAGCAGAGTTTCGACAACCGTGTCGCGGACGCGCTTTTCTATTCTCTCCGGAAGCAGTGGAACATCGATGCTTATCGATATCTCTATGGTGTCTATAAGAATGAGGTTTTTCCAGATCTCGGGCTGGTGAAGCGCCCTCCGGAGTACTATTATGATCCGGACATCGCGGAAGACATCCGGCGGATGCAGGAGCTCGACGCGGATTCGTTCCTGCTGTATCTTCTGCACCGATATGAGCGCAGGTATCTCATGGCGGCCGGCATGACGCCCGCTCAGCTGCTGCGGAAGGTGGAGCGGAAAGTGGGCCAGAAGGTGCTGCCCGGGAGGAAGGCGTAAATTATCACGGTCGTGACCAAAGTTTGCGCCAGATTGAAAACCGTCTCGCGTCAGGGGACGCAGATTTTTGAAGAACGCAAAGAATTCGCAGGCCAGGGAAGACAGCAGGATGGCCCGCTGGGCGAAAGGCAGGAAATATGGCTAAGGTTTCAGTGATAATACCCGTATACAACGTAGCGCCGTACCTGCGCCGGAACCTGGATTCTGTCCTGGGCCAGACGCTGCGCGACATCGAAGTGATCTGCGTGGATGACGGTTCGGATGACGGCTGCGCGAAGATCCTTGAAGAGTACGCGCAGAAGGACCCGCGCGTCAGAGTCCTCTCCCAGAAGAACGCGGGGGCCGGAGCCGCGCGCAATCTTGGCCTTGCACACGCCGGCGGGGAGTTCCTGTCCTTCCTGGATTCGGATGA
>ONVT01000278.1 GCA_900321365.1 uncultured Eubacteriales bacterium
AGGATGATACTGGGCAGCAGCCACAGATACGGTGTCAACCTGCTTTTTTGTTGTCCGGTCTTCAAAGCGACTTCCCCCTTCCGGCTTGACTGTTATTCTCCTTAACTCCCTTCACGGAAGCGGGCAGGGGAGCATATCATCCCCTGCCCGTTCTCATTACGCATTCAATTCTGCCATCTCAGGCAGGCCCTGTCAAGGCGGCGCATCAGCCGGTCACGCTCTCCTGCAGCGCATCCAGTTCATCCTTGATGCTGGCGCCGGTCAGAGCATTCTGCTCGGCCGCGATCACGCCCTGCTTCACCTGATCCCACTCAGCCTTGGCAGTCGGATAGAACTGGCATCCGCCCAGAACATCCAGCCACGCCTCGAACGACGGATCCGCCTCGACCAGAGCCTCAACCGCGGAGTTGACCGCCGGCAGGAATCCTTCCATGCTGACCCATCCGACATAGTTTTCCGGATCGTAGAAGAACTTCAGGAATTTGCCGATCGCTTCGTTCCTGGCCTCCTGATCCTCCGCCTCATCATCCTTGAATGCCATGACGCGGTCCATGACGCCGACAGAGGAGGATTCCTTCCCGTCAGCGGCCGGGATTCCCACGGTGACCATATTGATGTCTCCGCCCTTGTCTTCAACATAGGTCGGAAGCTGGTTCGGCGCGATTACCATTGCCAGCTTGCCGGCAGCGAACATATCCTGCAGGTCATAGCGGGTCTGGGTAGCCGGGTTCGGATTGGTATAGCCTTTATCGATCAGCTCCAGCGCGAAGTCAATGGCTTCCACATTCTCATCGGTATTGAGTGCCCACTCTCCGTCCTCATCCACGAATCCGCCGTCGTTGCCCCAGGTGTAGTAGGCAAATGCCGCCTGTCCTTCATCCGTAGTCATATCGATGCCCCAGGGGTACACTTCACCGTCATAATAATCGATGATCGCCTGGCAGCAGTCCTCCAGCTCGGACCATGTGGTGGGATAGTCGATGCCGACCTCCTCAAAGATATCGGCGTTGCAGAACAGCGCGCGGGCCGACGCCAGGTCCGGTACTGCCCAGACGGTATCATCGATCACGGACTGCTCTATGAACGACGGGAAGAAATCTTCATACAGATCTTCCGGGCAATAGTCGGAGACCGGCAGCAGAAGGCCGTCATTCGCGTAGTTGGCAAACACATCGATATTCAGGATATCCGGCGCGTTGTCGCTGGCGATTCTCGTATCCACTTCGGTGTATACGTCATTCCAGGAAACCACATCCAGATTCAGCTTGATATCGGGGTTTTCCTCTTCAAATTTCTCAACAAAGTTCGAACCGTCCATGCCGCTGCCAAGGAACCAGTCATTGGTATTCGGTCCGTACTGGCAGATAATGACATCCAGTTCAACATCTGCCTGTGCCGCAAGTGTCATGCCGGCCGCCATCACAGCCGTCAGTGAAGCCGTCAGAAGCAAACGAATTGATCTTTTCATACAAGCACCCTTTCCTTCCTGAGAATGTTTTGTCGGAAACCAACAAAAATATTGTAGAATACGGGCACTCCTATGTCAACTATGCAAGCAGAATTTGTCTGAACGATCAGCCCTTCAGCCCACGGGACTGGCGGTCCATGTCCTCGATGACGATATCATAGATCTCGCCGAGCGATCTGCAGTATTCAAGGACCTTCCACGGTTCATTCGTATGATAGTGGATCTTGATCGGATCACCGTCCCCGCCGACCGCCAGCAGGCAGTCACCCTTGAAATTCTGTGTAAAATAATCCGCCACTTCGTCTTCGTCCAGGTCATCTCCGTCAATCAGAAGCTGTGTGTCATATCTGTACTCAAGCATTTTTCTTCCCTCACTCAAACTGTTTATAGCTGTGTTTTCGTTTTTTCGGAACCCAATCGTTACAAATCATACCCCCGCCGCATCCGCGGCTGAGGAAATGCCTATCTTTCTTCCAGGACCTGGAAGATGAAGAACTTCAAATAATACGACTCATCTTCCCCCCACAGGATCGGGTGATCCGGGGCCTGTGTGGAAAATGACACCTGCCGCAGGCGTCTGCGGGCGCCCCGCGCGGCCTCGGAGAGCGTCTTCCTGAACAGGGGCTCATCCATAAAATGCGAGCACGAGCAGGTCGCAAGGAAGCCTCCGTTTTTCACCAGCTTCATACCGCGCAGGTTGATCTCCCGGTATCCCTTCACCGCGTTCTTTGTCGCCTGCCTGGACTTGGTAAAGGCGGGCGGATCCAGGATGACTACGTC
>ONVT01000148.1 GCA_900321365.1 uncultured Eubacteriales bacterium
CCGCATATACCGCGGTTTTGGGCATGATTGGGCATGAGGTGTCACCGGCGAAGCCGGTGACGGAGTCCTGATGCCATGGTGTCAGCGAAGCTGACGGAGTCCTGATGCCATAGTGAAATCGTCCAAAACGGAAAAGAATTTCGTTCGCGAGTATAGTTACCTGACCATGATTCCCTGCTCATCAAAGATCTCCTGTATGGCATGATTCAATGCCTTCTTTACCTTGTTGAAATCCTTCTGTTCACATTCTGTCGAGAAGGACAGTGTCACAGTCTTATCCCCGATCTCATTCACTCCCCTGTAAAATGGTCCGCTGATCACTCCCGGAATCGTACCTTCAAGCTTCGGAAGCTGTTCCTTCAGCATCGCCTCCACATCCTTCAGCCTGTTGTAGAACGTGGATATCCTGACCTCCAAATTGCAGTAGGATGTTTTCCTTGACATGTTGATAACATTCTTGACATCCCGGTTGGCGATGGTCTTGATATTGTTGCCGGCCCCCTGCAGCTTGGTCGTCCGGACGCCGATCTCAAGAACAGTTCCGCGATAGCCGCCGATATCGATGATGTCCCCCACTCTGAATTCCCCGTCAAATACGATGGAGATTCCCGCAACAATATCCGTAATCAGATCCTTCGCGCCGAGCGAAAGCGCAAAGGCCGGAAGGGAAAGGGACGCAATCAGGGCGCCAAGGTTGATTCCCAGATTATACAGGGCCATATAAACGAAGAAGATCATGCCTGCATAGGTGAGAAGATTCAGCCCAAGTCGGCAGAATGTCTCTCCTTTCGGTCCCATGGAGGAACATGTAATACGGACCAGAATCTTCAGGATCGAAACTACGATGAGTACCTCTGCAAACAGGAGCAGAATGCTGGTGATGGAAAACAGGTTCAGCCCTTTCGTCCACTGGCCGTGCATTACAAAGCCCAGCAGGGAACCAGTGGCACTCTCTCCCCTGAGCATATACCATACCCCGATGCCGATAATCGAGCCCACCAGCAGGATCTCCAGTGTCACGCTGGCATTGTGTGCCGGCGTGCGCAGGCCAAATTTGGAAAGGCTCAGTTTCCATCGTTTTCTGGGATCCTCCTGCTGTTCAGAATCGTTATCCGGATCGTTCCCGTCAGATATCCTCTCCTCCAGGTCATCTCCTATTTTCGACCAGTGTTCGAACCCCTTTCTGTAGCCAAACATCATATAGCCGATGATCACAGACAGGAAAAGGAAAGCCGCCCCCGCAGCTATGACACTATAAAGCAGGACATTCTTGTAAATATGCGGCTGCTCCGCGGCATAATAGTATAATAAGCCCTCGATGTCCTTGCTCTCCCCATAGCAGGATGTGCCATCGATCGAGAAGAAATCCCGGTAACTGTCAGTCAGCGCAGACTGCGGTAAATCCATGGACACCGCGTTCCTTCCGACCATGTTCAGATCACTCGCATTCACGATCGTCTGGTCTTCCGGATTTACAGAGAAAGAGACTGTTCCGGATGCCACAATACTCTTCATGACATCATCCATTGTCTCAAGATTTTCCGGTATGAGTTTATTCGGCGGTACTGCGATCAGAAGCGCCCCGTATTGTTCTTCTGACTCTCCGGAATATTCCTGGCACACACCGATCAGGGCATTCGTCAGGCCTGTCTCCTCGTCTTTCTTCACATCATGTACAACCGAGGGGATTCCCTTCAGCAGACGCCGGAACTCATAAGTAGATGAGTCAGGAGAAGTGCCGAGTTCCATATCTACATAATTGGAACTGCTGGCCATTTCATACCCGTCATGATCGTAGAGCATAATATAGTCCGCTCCGATCATATCGGAAAAGGTCTGCAGTCCTTCCTTCGTCGCAAACTCCGGTCTTTCCTTCAGGATCCCGGCAATTCGCTCCGCATAAGACAAATAGGAGTTTTTCAGCTCATCGACCGTCGTTTTTTCCTGTACCTTATTCTCTTCGATCCTCTGTTCCAGGACTTTCAGGGACTTTTTGACGCTGTTGCAGACGCCGAAAAGCCGGAACAGGGAGAGCACCAGGGCGGCTATGAGTAAAATCAGGATACAGCCTACGGCAATCCTCGCAAACGCCTTCTTGAGAGTCGATTTTACTCCCAGCATCATCGCCTGCTCCTCATTCAGCCTGTAAAGCCGGACAATACCAAACAGCGAGAAGAACCAGACCAGAAGGACAATCCCGAGAATCAGGAAGGCAGCCAGCACGACCACGGTCTGTTCCACTGTCATCGTGATGAACTCATCTTCCGGAATCAGGTAAGCCAGGAACACCGTTTCCCCGGAGAAATCGGATCCTTTTGCGGTCTGGACAAAGGTCCGGTAGGAAGTGCCATCCAGTTTCATATTGCCGGAGGTTTCCAGCAGCTTCTCGGCTGTCATCTGCCGGGTGTTCTCTAATGCCGTCTCGAGCATCTCCTTCGTTATACCACACTGCTCTGCTGTGGTTCCTTCCGTCAGAGCGCCTGAGTTGTACAGCAGGGCATGGTTGCCGTCTTCCCCTTCCTCCTGAGAGATCAGCAGAACCTGGATGTTGAACGCGTCCTCGATCCCCTTCATTCTGGCAGCCGCGTCAAAACTGCGCCTTGCCGTCTCCTCCAATGAGGACCTCAGCTCAGATTCAATATAATAAACATCGTCGCCGATCTTGTAATACTCCACAAGCCAGGCATCGTTTGGGACATCCGTTTCCGTGTCCTTCTGCACATCCACAGGCACCATGCCAAAC
This sequence comes from uncultured Eubacteriales bacterium, assembly GCA_900321365.1. Next base: position 2,744 of record ONVT01000148.1, read on the forward strand.
GAATCCGTCAGGGATGCGGCATCAATCTTCTGATCCTCCGGATAGTTCACCGGATACTTAATTTTGCCTCCTGAAACTGTTACAATGGCACCATTGTTATAATCTACGCTCTTCCCGTCCCAGTCGTTCTCAATCACTCCTCTGGCAGCAACAGACGTAAGTGCCGCTCTGTTCGTGAACTTCTCCACCTCTCTGCTTTCGACGTAGGCGTTGAGATCCAGAATACTGCCCACAGAACTGTTGATCGCCTTCATCTTCGCCGACTGCATATCCAGATTGTAAACTCCGTTCACAATAGCATTGGTCAACAGAAGAAAGCCGCCAAACAGTACGCCTAGTACAGCCAGCAGCGCGATTCCTCCGACGAGTTTCAGTTTCGGTCTGTTCATATACTTCCCTCTTGATCCGTCTGTATCAATTTCGTTTTTCCGTATACATACAGTTGATCCGGTGGTTTTTCCGGTCAGGAAAACCCGTTCCGAAAACCACAGTTCCGGAAGGTGGAACGGATGCACATTTGGTATTATCGTCTGACTTTATGCTTCTGAAGACAAGGGGATGTTCCAGAATGTCATATTTCTTTTTTCCGGTTTTCTTGCTTTGCATTTTTTCAGGGCTAATATGATAATATAAAGAATTGTCTGCCAGACTGATTCAGAGAGGTAAACGAAAGCCATGCATACTCTGTTTGCAGAAAGATTAAAAAAACTGAGAACGGAAAAAAACATCTCGCAGGTACTGCTTGCCGAGCAGATGTTTGTCACTCAATCCACCATCGCCAGATGGGAAAACGGCAGCCGTCTGCCTGACGCCATTATGATCTCCAGGCTTTCCAGGCTTCTCGATGTAGATGTCAATATGCTGCTCTCTGCCGCGGCTTTGAGCGAAGAAGTCCCCAACGTCATTATGGTGGACGACAGCAAGGTCATCCTCTCCGACGGTCTGGCTGTCCTGGAGGAGGTTATGCCGGACGCCACGATCACAGGCTTTATCTGGCCGCTGGAAGCGATTGAATACGCCAGAATGAACCGGGTGGAACTGGCCATACTGGATATCGAGATGGGAAACAGCAGCGGTCTCGAGCTATGCCACACGCTTCAGGAGATTAATCCCGCCACAAATGTGGTCTTCCTGACCGCCTACGCCAACTACGCCCTCGACGCATGGAACACCGGGGCCAGCGGGTTTATTCTCAAACCTCTGACCCCGGAGGGCATAAAAGAGCAGCTGAAAAAACTTCGCTATCCGTTTTCAATGGGGGGTCTCACGGCGTCTGCTTCTCCCAGTCAGGGTTGATGTTGAGAATCTGACTCATGATCCAGAGCAGTCCGATCAGGATAAACAGCGGAAGCACACAGGTCGTCACGATCATAAGAACAAAGGCATCGACCAGGTTGTTCAGCAGATCAGAGGCCATCTGCGGAAGCTCCGGCGCCATGGCTGCCAGGTCTGAGGCTTTTTCACCAGTTTCGATCACCTTGTCGATGGCTGCGGAGGCCGTGTCTGAAACCTTATGGGCCACATCCGACGCTGTATCGGAAACCTTGCGGGCTGTATCAGAAACCTTGCGGGCTGCATCCGCCGCAGTGTCAGAAACCTTTTCCGGAACCTTTGATACGGTATCCACAGCATCAGAAGCCGTACCTGTAATGGCATTCCACAGCCGCTCATACCAGGGCAGCTTTTTCTCCTGTTTTTTCTCCTGCACCTGCGGGTGTTCTTCAGTCTGGATTTCGGTCTGAATTTCAGTCAGGATTTCTGTCTGGAACTCCGGGCGGACTTCTGTCGGCGCTTCTGACATTCCCACCGCTTCGGTTTCCGGTATGGCGTCAGAACCGCTCACGCCAGGCATCACGACACCGTTCTCATTGTAATGAAATGCTTCCTCGATCTCCCTGGACTGCTGCAGGCTGTTTTCAACCACTTCTTCATAAGGGCCGTCAACCAGCCGCGTTATTCTGAGTGTCACAGGGACCAGCATATAAAGCACACATCCGGCTATCGCCAGCTTAACGCCAATCTGCAGAAACAGCTTCCTTCGAAGAAGAACGAACAGGATCAGAATGCCGAGCGCGATCGGTATGATCCAGCAGAAGGCGATCCTCCCTGTAATCGTCAGCAGGAACTGTTCTGCGGCAAGCGCAGACAGTACGATCAGAAAATCACGTCCGATGTCCGCGATCTGGTTGGCCAGAGGCGTGGCGGTATCCTCCGGAAGCAGTGAAATCAATACCGAAACCGCGCTTGCAGAAGCAGACAGGGCTTTTGCGTTGTTCTGCTTTTCCTGAAGATATGTAATATCCTTATGGTGAAAGTCTTCGGAAGATGCGTAAGACAATCCAAACCAGAGCGATAAACCAATCAGGGCACCCAGAATCAGAATGCTCAGAATGCGATTACGGAATAAACTGTTTTTCATAAAATGTGCCTTTCTCCAATTGATTGATCAGGGTGTCATTTCATCTCGTCAAGAAAATGCCATTCTATAAACCGTTTTGACATATACTCATCGTTATATCTCTCATCCAGGAATTCCTCGAAAGCAGACTCCGCTTTCACGCCATAATGGCGCCTGCTCCAGCGCACGATGCAGATTGCCGTGAAAACCAGGTTGACCAGCATGAAAACAGAAAGGACGATGATGAGAATTCTGAATATGCCATGCTCAAACTGGGACAGTCCCTTACTGATCAGCGGGCAGAACCGGCTGAAGGCTAATCCGATCAGCGCCCAGACAATTGTCATTCTCAGACAGATATGGCCGCGGAAATTCAGATAATAATCAGAGTAATCCCAGGCACGCATACCAAGGCCGAATTCCAGAAGCAATCCTCCAACCAGTTCGAGACCGTCTCCGACCAGGGCATGTCCGATCAGCTCCAGAATAATCCCTCTCCCCCGCGTCGCGGCAGCCATCAGATAGAATCCCACCGTACCAAATCCATAAAGCAGGCAGAACGGTCCCCACATCGTTACCACATGGGTCTCCCATTTCCCGAACGCAATCAGGTAGAACAATCCCTCGATCAGGACTCCTGCGAGATTCGCAATCATAAACAGCCAGAAGCAAATTCCATAGCTGACACGAATGGCTGGTTTTGTGTTTTCCCTGGCCATACCATACCCTTTCTGAAATAAAGCTGTACTACCGCTCATTTTTTTCAGAACTGATGATACTGTTTTTTCGGTCTTTCCTCAAGAGGGTGTTCCAGTACGTCAAGTTTTTTTGATGTGTCTATTCTGCAGGGCTGTCCGGGATCGTTACCGTCACTACGGTTCCGCCGCCTTCTGCCGTCGTGATCGTCAGGTGCCCGCCGCACATGATCTCAAGCCTCTGCTGGATGTTCTTAAGGGCAATATGCGGCCCGCTGTCATCGGAGGAGGCAAACCCGCGGCCGTTGTCCGCAACAACGATTTCGCTGCCGGAATCCGTTTTCCGTGTCCGGATAGAAATGCGGAACAGGCCGGCATACGGATCTCTTCCGTGCTTGACGGCATTCTCCACGATGGGCTGCAGGGTCAGCGGCGGCACGCGAAACCAGGTATGCGGTGTGTCATAATCGACAGACATGCTGTCCTCATACTGGGCGAGCTCCACGGCAAGATAGGCGCGCGTATGCTCCAGTTCCGAAGAAAAAGGAATCGGTCCGGCGCTTGCAATGGCGGTGAAGTTTTTCCGCAGGTAGGTGGTGAAATCCATGACGACCTGCCTTGCCGCCTCCGGGTTCTGCCTGCAGAGGCAATAGATGCTCGTCATGGTGTTGTAGATAAAGTGCGGCCGCATCTGCAGTACCATGATGCTGGCACGCTGATTGGCGATCTCAAGCTGATGCTCGGCGATCTCCCTCTGATGGCGCAGATCCTGCTCGATCTGGTCGGACAGGACGAAGCTGTACATGGACAGGGCACAGAGGACGATACTGATGTCGAGAAGCGGGAAGACATCGACGAACATCTGCACGAACAGCACGACTGTCATCGGAAGAATGGCGACGAGGAAGCTGAGGAATTCTTTATGGGAAAGCCGCTTCCTGCGCTGAAAAACGCCCACGAGATTGAGCAGCATGATTATGGTCAGCGGCAGAAGCAGAAGCGGGTACCATGGTCCCCGGACATACTTCCCATCCGGCATGAGACAGATGATGAAACCATCGATATGCAGGGCATTTACAAGCAAAGCGCTTACCAGCAGGACAAAATAGACTGCCCACAGGCCGGATACCATGGAAAGGAGCCTGCCTGCGCGCATGCTTTCCCGGCAGCAGTGCAGCAGATAAACCGTCAGCATGGGAAGCGGAATTGAGAGAAGCAGAGATTCCAGAAACAGCACGGGATAGATTGCCACGCCCAGAGCAGGATAATACTGGAGAAGCATCTCTATGAGGGCTGAAAAGCAGCACATCATAAGAACGATAAAGTAGCACAGGAAAAAGCGCCTGCTCCAACAGTCGATACCGGGCATGATGGCAGTGAACCACAGCCCCAGTACACTTAGCAGAACCGCCCCGCCGAGAAAAAAGAAGTAAAAATTAGTGATCCAGTCGTTCACTCGTCTGCGCCTCCCACTGAAAACGGATAGCGCAGCTTTTTCAGCTGCTCCTTTACGCCCTCTGCTGTCAGGGGTTTGAGAATGAATCCACTGGCCTCGGTTTTCCATGCGTCGAGGGAGTAGTCAGCGTAGGCGGTCAGAAACACCACATTCGTGGTGGGATTGATCTCATGCAGCATGCGGCACAGTTCGAACCCGCTGCTGTTTCCCATCTCGATATCCAGCACGGCAAGCTCCACCCGGTTCATCCTGGCATATTCAATCGCTTCCTGCGGCCATATAAAGCCTGTGATCGTGGCGTCCGGCATGACCTCCTCCAGGATGATCAGACCGTCGGAGAGGATGATCCTGCTGTCATCCACCATAATAACGTTGGGGTTTTCTTCACTCCGCGCCGCAAGCTGAAGCAGCGTGCTGGTATCCACCCCAAGGCATTTGGAAAGGCGGAGAAGCATCGAAGCATCCGGAAGGCGGCTTCCGTTTTCCCAGCGGGCAATGGTGGAATGATTAACAAACATCAGATCCCCGAGCTGTTTCTGCGAAAGCCCCTTCTCCTCTCTCAGTTTCTTAAGGTTTTCCGCAAATATCACATTCACGCAGAACACCACTCTCCTTTTTTCTGGTTGCAGTTTTTGTATACAGCCGTTAGAATTGTCTTATGAAAGATCGTTGTTTATCCATGGGAGGAGCAGGAATATGGACAAAAAAAGAGAAATAAGGATCCCTGCAGCAGCACTGTTGATTATTCTCGGAGTGGTTCTTGTCATCTTCAAGGACGCCGCTCCTGAAACCGTCCTGAGAATCCTGGCGGTCGGACTGATGGCAGTCGGGGCATTTGGCGTTTATCAGCAGGTCAAGGACAAGGAAACCAAGAAAACAACCCGTTTTGGAAAAGGATTCCTTCACGTGCTCCTGGTCATCCTTGGCGTTGCCATCCTGATTAAAACCGTCTTTTTCGCAGCCTTCGTAAAATATGTTTTTGGCGGAATTCTGATCTTCTTCGGCGTGAAGGACATCATCCCTGCGATCAGGAACAAACAGGGCTGGCTGAAGATCATACTGAGTGCAGTGGCCATCCTTCTGGGAGCCTTCTTTATCTTCTTCCCGCCACAATCCCTGACGCTGTTTGCCGGTCTGGCTCTGGTTTACTGCGGAGTTGTTTCCTTTTTCGGTAAATCCGGCAAACAGAAAAAAGGCGAAAGATCTGCGAAGGGCTGATCTTTATGACTCTCGCAATGCGGGTCAGATCCGCTGATCCGCTATTCCTTCTTCAGGCGTCTGATCCGCTCTTCGGAGTATTCCTCTATGTGACGCCAGAGGCTTTTCAGCTGCTTTTTATGAGTGCACAGTTTTTCTGTGCAGTGTTTGCATTGCAGATATTCATTGGTCTGCTCTGAAAAACGCTCAGGGTGCCGGTAGAAGGTAATCTCCCACCGGACCAGAAGCGCCACAGACAGCGCCAGCAGGCTCCACAGATAATCATGTCCTACGAAAAACAGAGGCGTGAACATCATTGCATAATCCCAGTTATAGATCCGGCATACGGTGCAGCATTTGTTTTTCATAAACCATGTCTGAAACGGACAGAAGAACAGGATACAGATCATATCACAGACGGAATAGACACAGCACAGCAGAATCATGATCCCGTCGTCAAGGATGCCTTTCATGTGAAGTGCCCCAAAGATGCCGTTGAATATGATCCAGACAAGCGCAACCAGCACTGCACCATTATTGTCGGGAATGTCGATCCGGGTGTTTCCTGTTTTGATATAGTTTTGCGCAAACTGTTTCTGGCAGCCGGGACTTTCATAGCGGGACGGAAAAAAGCGGAGAACCATCTCAAACACAAACACTGCCCATATCACGATAAATATTCCGGAACGCTTTTCCAGATTATTAATAATCGCCGCACCGTTCTGAAGCCGGAAACGGATATACCAGACCAGGAGAAGAATAAGCAGAACAGACCTGTATATCAGGCGGAAATAATGAAGCATGCTTACCGCTGTGATTTTTCTTTTCTGCACGATACTCTCTCCTCTGACGATCGTTCGTATCCGATGCCGGGAATCATGGAAATATCCGGGACAGCTGGCAGAAACCTTCTGTTACCTGGCCTGGATAGTATACTTCTTCCTGAATCTCTCTTTATCCTCATACATCGCGGAATCTGCACGCCTAAATACAAACTCTGTCGAATGATCCTCTGAAGCATTTTCCGCCATACCGACAGCCGCAGAGTATCTTTCCCACGGAGAGACGTCTGTCTGTTCATAGGATTTCTCAAAGTCTTCCTTTAACTGTCTGACCAGCGATTGCCGGTTTCTGTAATCCTGCCCCATGGCGATGACGACAAACTCATCTCCTCCGACCCTGTAGACCGAAGAGTGCTTAAACTTCTCACATACCATATGGCAGCAGCCTCTGATGTATATGTCACCCGACCGGTGCCCGTACTCATCATTGATCTGCTTCAGTCTGTTAATATCAACCATGATCATGGCAAATTCCAGGTCGGATTCCTTCATCTGCCGGTTCATCTCATCTGTCTTTTTGATATACGCCGCTTTGTTGCCGACCTGCGTCAGCGCATCCTTATAGGTTTCCACGCTGAGCTGGTCAATCTTTTCCTCTTTATCCTTCAGGTCATCCTCCGCTTTTTTCTTTCCTTCCTCCAGCACAAGCATGTCTTTTATGTAATCGATGATTCGGATCTGCATGCTTCTTATCCCCTGATATATCTCGCCGATCTCATCATTGCTTTTTATATCGATATCAATGACGCCCGCCTCTTCATAGCTGAGGTTCCCGGAAGGATTGAACTTTTTCATCTCACTGGTCATGGTATCCAGCGGGTTCACGACGGACTTATTGATGAACAGAACCGCCACGATCAGCAGAATAGAAGTGAATATCAGCGTTCCCGCAATCAGGAGGATCAGAAGGCGCTGCCTCTGGGCCATGACATCATCCATTCCGACGTCACAGCCTACTATACATACGCATTCCCCATCCGAAGTGTAGACAGGCTTAAAGTCAGAACACAGCCATCCCCAGTCTCCATTGGAAATTGTCGGTTCCGGCATATTGGTAAGGTCTATCCCGCGCAGTTCTGCTTCCCGTTCCTCGTAATACCCGGTTTCATAGATCGGATTCTCCTTATCGTCAACCAGATACATATCATAATCGGCATCTGTATCTCCATGGGCAATAATATACAGATACTTTATCCCATCCATGTTTTCAAGGTATGCGGAAAGCTTGTCGCGGGTTTCGCTGTACTGTTCCCACAGCCCCTTTTCCCGCAGCCAGTCTTCAATCAGAGATTCGTCATCCTTCTCCTCCGCTTTTTCACGAAGGGCCTGGAATTCTTCTGTTTCAGCAGCCGTTCGAAGTTCCTTCAGAAAGTCACCGTCCACCATTGAGGCAAAATTGCGAGCATTATCAGCAGTATTCTGCTTATAATACCGGTCGATCTGGTTCGCGCTGGTCAGAAACGTAATTGCTGAGGTGCCGCACGCCACCGCCAGAACGGTAATGATCACGAAGATATACATCTTCTTTCTAATAGAAAACTTTTTTCTCTTATTCTCCATCTTCTATCTGTAAACCTCTTTACTGCCGCCTGTACGGATATTCTGACACGCAGACAGCCCGCAGCCGCCCGGGCTGCGGGATATTCTCTGCGGCAGGTACGGTGATCACAGTTCTATGATCTCTCCGGGCTTCACCACGATCCCTTCCAGTCCTTTGTCCTCCAGTGCGTGGACAAAACGCGCCGGATCCTGTCTGATATGCGGGAATGTGCTGTAATGCATGGGGATGACCACCTTTGCCCTGATCATCTCCGCGGCTCTTACGGCATCCTTCGGCCCCATCGTATAGTAGTCACCAATCGGGAGCAGCGCCGCGTCCAGTTCCTCATCCGCCAGCAGCTGCATGTCCATTGTCAGGCCCGTGTCGCCGGCATGGTAGATCTTTCTTTTACCGATCTCAAAGATGAAGCCGCAGGATACTGTTCCGGCCGCACCGCTTCCATGCAGGGCCTGGAAATACTTTGCCGTCCCAAACGGAAATGAAATTGTCCCGCCTATGTTGCCGGTGACAATCTCCAGTCCGGTTCCCTGCATCATGGCCTCGGCCAGATCAACCGTCGTGCAGATCACGGCTCCTGTCCTTTTCGCAATGGCGAGCGCGTCACCGATATGGTCTCCATGCCCGTGTGTTACGAAGATATAGTCTGCCTCGACCTTATCCGGGCTTTCCGCCGCCACCGGATTCCCTGTCAGGAACGGATCCACCAGCACTTTATACTGCCCGTCGTCAAACTGGAAACATGCATGTCCGAGATACTTTACCTTCATCAATAATGCCTCCTTCATCTTCAGCATGATTAGCCCTGCTGATATGCCGGTATGTTTCTAACTGATACTATAGCATGATCCGTTCAAATGAGACAGCATAAAGTATCGAAGCGCCGCCTCAGCTGCATCAGGATTTGATATCAAGATAGAAATAGGTGATGTCATCGGGGTCAATCTCGCGGACCTCACCGTCGTCGAACACGATCTTGTGAATACCCACATAGACGCGGTACGTCCATGCCCAGTGTATGAGCGAGATCGGATCGCTGTATTCAATGTAACCGGGCCTGATGGTCTGCTGTAATGTGGTTTCCATCGTGAGTTCTACCCCGGTGGACGGTTCAATATAGCGGTCTCCGTACACATCTGTCTGATAATAGTAAAGTTCGTAGCCGATCACGGTTCTCTCCAGACTCCGGTTGACAACCTGAACCCACACAGTGCCGAGATCCAGGTCTGCGACCGGGCTGTGTTCACTGCGAAACTGCGGGCCGATCACCAGCGGAATATAAGGTTCCACATAATACTCCGCACTGGAGGAATACAGCAGTTCCTGCATTTCAGGCGTGGCTTCTCCTATAATGTCCAGACCGTGCTGCGCGTTGAAGGACATCACCGCCGTAGCGGTATTCTGTCCGTAGATGCCGTCCACCTTGTCGCACAGATAACCCAGATCTGTCAGGCGCTGCTGCAGGTCTATGACTGCCTGTCCCGAACTGCCGAAATTCAGCGAACAGAAATCATAGGAAGCGGGCGTGTAGGCCGGAGCGTAGTATATTTCCGAAGTGTCATCATAATTATCATCATTATTGTCATTGTTATTATCGGTTTCGTCCTTCTTATCGTCTCTGTTATAGTAATCCGCGTATTTCACTTCAAAGGAACTCAGATCAATGGTTACATGCTCGGTAAACATGCGGTCGTAGGTGCTGAAGTCATATGCCTCAAGATCCATTTCGATCTTCCCGGGATCCTGCAGCGCAGCGCAGCTCCCCTCCGGATCCTCGTCGGAACGCAGGAACATGATGTTTTTGGACTCATCACTGGATTCAGAATTGGCATCCACGTTGAATCCTACGCTCTTGACAGGAACGCCGTCTACCGTGGCGTTATTCGCAAATACGCGAACATCGTAATCATTGTCGTTGGCCGCGTACAGATATAAGTACATGGATGTAAGATTCGTGTATCCGTAACAGGTAATATGAACCTCGATGCCGTCTTTACTGATGAGAGCATCGCCCTCATCCTCGACGTACACAGTGACCGGTTCCTCAACTGTCTTCGATTCTGTCTGCGCCGGCGTTGTCGTCTGTGCTTCTGTCTGCGCGGGTGTTGTCTTCTGTGCTTCTGTCTGCGCAGACGTTCCTGTCTTTGTCAGCAGATCCATGATGGATGATGTAATCTGGTCATCGGACTGCCCGGATCCATAGCTCCCGGAATCGTCCTGGATACTCGTCTGGGAAATGCTGGTGTTCTGCAGTCCGGCTTCTTCCTCCTGCGCGCAGGCAGCGAACCCGGGAACCATAATCAGGATCGCCGCAGCAATCATGGAAAACCGTCTTTTCATAATATACCTCCATTCATTGATCGAAAACGCAGTTCGAAGTCTTGTCTTTGTGACGCCGCCTTCAGGCGGCTTTCACCGTCTTATTCATAATAACGTGAAATGCAGGCAAATAGTCACTTTTATTATCTGCCATTCAGAATACCTTCGCAATGGTTATATATTTTCAGCTTGTCGGATCAATGAGAAATTGTGTAAAATGGGAAACGAAAAAACCTACTGAAACGGAATGAGCGATTATGAAGCTGTTTGATGTCAAGTCGAAACTGACGACCTTTCAGATTATCATAGTATGTTTTGCGATTGTCATCCTGATCGGAACGATTCTCCTGATGCTTCCTGTCTCTGCCAGAAGCGGGGAACCAACCTCTGTGGACTGTGCGCTGTTTACCGCAACCTCAGCGGTGTGTGTTACCGGTCTGATTGTCAGAGATACGGCCTCTTACTGGTCACCGTTCGGACAGGCGGTGATACTGATTCTCATACAGACAGGCGGCATCGGCGTAATAACGATCGCTGCTTTCATTGAAACGATGTCGGGAAAGAAGCTGTCTCTGCTGGAGAGAAATCTTGTAGAAAACAGCATATCCGCTTTTCAGACCGGCGGTATGGCGAGAATGACGCATTTTATCTTCCGGTTTGTGCTGGTTGTTGAGGTCGTGGGCGCTGTTGTGCTGATGCCGGTGTTCTGCAGAGACTTTGGCCTGTCCGGAATCTGGATGGCTGTCTTCCATTCCATCTCTGCCTTCTGCAACGCAGGCTTCGACCTGATGGGAACACACAGCGGGGCATTTTCCTCCCTGACTGGCTACAGCCGGAATGTGGCTGTGATTCTCCCGATCAGCCTTCTGATCGTGTTCGGTGGAATCGGATTCCTGACATGGCATGACATCGTCACTTTGAGAAAGAATGTCCGTAGATACATGATGCAGAGCAAGGTGATCCTTGTGACGACGGCCGTCCTGATTGCCATTCCGGCAATCATGTATTTCCTCTGTGAGTTTACAGATTCATCATTGCCGGAGAGAATCAGCCTGTCCCTGTTCCAGGCAGTTACGCCGAGAACAGCCGGCTTCAACACAGCGGACCTGACGAAGATGACGGGTGCCGGGATCGGGCTCATGATTCTGCTGATGATCGTCGGAGGTTCTCCCGGGTCAACGGCAGGAGGAATGAAGACCACAACACTGACGGTACTGGTCGCGAGCGCAGTTTCCGTGTTCCGAAGGAAGAAGGACACGCAGCTGTTCGGAAAGAGGGTGGAGGACAGTGTCATAAAGAACGCCTCAGCGCTCCTTATGATCTATCTGTTCCTGACTCTGGCCTGCGGTATGCTGATAAGCCTGGTGGAGGGGCTCCCTATGAAGGCATGCCTCTTTGAAACTGCGTCGGCTGTGGGAACGGTCGGACTGACTCTTGGGATTACACCTTCCCTCGGGCTCTTCTCGCACACCATCCTGATCCTGCTGATGTTCCTGGGCCGGGTAGGCGGACTGACATTGATGTACGCCGCAATTTCAGACAGGAAGGCAGAGGTATCCCGGAGGCCTGTTGAAAAGATTAATGTCGGGTAGGAAAGCGAAATAGATTTAGATTTTCTGCCGGGTATGGCAAAGAAATGAGGAGGATGAATATGAAATCTATACTTCTTATCGGTGTCAATCACCTTGGAACCCTGATTGCAAAAAAGATGGCTGACACCGGATTCGAGGTCATGGCTGTTGACAATGATGAAGGCAGGATCAATGCGGTTCAGTCTATCGTCACAGATTCCCAGATCGGAGACACGACCAACGAAGAATTTCTGAAATCACTCGGAGTCAGTGAGTATGATCTCTGCTTCGTGACGATCGCCACTGATTTTCAAAGTTCTCTGATGACCACGTTCCTGCTGAAGGAACTGGGTGCGGCCAAAGTGGTTGCGCGGGCCAACAGTGAGATCCAGGAGAAGCTGCTGTACCGCAACGGAGCGGATGAGGTGATCAATCCGGAAAAGCAGGCCGCCGAGTGGTTCGCGGCGAAGTACGGCAACGCGCCGGTTCCCGGATTCCTTTCTTCGGGCGGGAAAAGTTCTTTCTTTTCCTGAAACTCCCCGCCCGGTATCGGCGGGTAAGAATCAGTCGATCTCCTTCTTCGCCCGCTCCAGCGTCTCTATCACCCTGTCGCACCACCTGTCGAATTCCGGATCCTCCACCCTGCATTCCGGATGAGACAGGATATGCTCGATCACGATCCGCGCGCCCTGGTCAAACCGCACCGTCGTCCTCATATCGGGAACCACGCGCTTCAGCTTGCTGTTGTCAAATACCACCGATGCCGCCTTATCGCCGATCAGGCTCCCCTCAAAGTCATAACCGTGTTTTTTTCCGGCCGCGCTCAGGAACTGCGAGGAAACATGATAAGCGTTCAGTTCCACGCCAAGAGCGTCCGCGATCGTCTGGTAGATCTGGTTCCACGTCAGAGTTTCATCCCCCGTGATCTGGAACGCTTCCCCGATCGCGTGTCTGTTCCCCATGAGGCCTGTATATCCTGTCGCGAAATCCCTGTTAAATGTGAGTGTCCAGAGCGAAGTCCCGTCTCCGTGGATGATGACCGGTTTGCCTTCCATCATCCGTTTCAGCACCTGGTAAGAACCATTTTTTCCATGAACGCCAAGGGGCATCTTCCGCTCGTCATAAGTATGGCTCGGTCTGACTATCGTCACCGGAAAACCTTTTGTGCGATACTGCTCCATCAGGTATTCTTCACACGCGATTTTATTTCTGGAATACTCCCAGTACGGATTTGCCAGTGACGTTCCTTCTGTAATCCTGTAATCACCCGCCGGTTTGTGACAGGCGGACGCGGAACTGGTAAAGAGATACTGCTTCGTCTTTCCCCTGAACAGTCTCACATCCCGCTCCACCTGCGAACGCTCAAATCCGATGAACTCACACACCGAATCAAACAGCATGCCCTCCAGCTTCTGAAGCACGTCCTCCTCATCATTGATGTCCGCGATAACCGGATGGACTTCAGAAGGAAGCACGTCCATACGGCTGCCCCGGTTCAATACCCAGACTTCCCACTGTCCTGACTCCACAAGCCGCTTCACGACCGCGGTGCTGATGGTTCCTGTTCCGCCTATGAACAGCGCCTTCTTTTTCATGTTATCCCTCCTCAATACTCATGACTTATCGCTCATACTAAAGAAGCTCTCCATCCTGGATGGAGAGCCTTATGGATATACACTTCTCTTTACAGTCCCATCTGGGCTGCGACTTCCGCAGCGAAGTCTTCCTGCTTCTTCTCAAGGCCTTCGCCGGTCTCGAAGCGGATGAATCCCTTTACCTTGACGTTCGCGCCGGCTTCCTTACCAGCCTGGGCAACGTACTGGGCTACCGTCTGCTTGCCGTCCTCGGCCTTGACATAAACCTGGTCAAGCAGGCAGATCTCCTTCAGTTCCTTCTTCAGTCTTCCCTGAACCGCTCCGGCGATCACCTTCTCCGGCTTGCCCGCCATCTTCGGATCCTCGGCAATCTGCTTGGTCAGGATCTCAGTTTCATGATCCTTGAAATCCTGCGGAACTTCGCTCTCGCTGACATACTGCGGCTTGAGCGCGGCAACCTGCATCGCGACGTTCTTGCCGATCTCACGGACAGCTTCATTGTCCACATCGGTCTCAAGGTCGACAATGGAGACGATCTTTCCGCCCATGTGCGTGTAGGCGACAACGATACCATTCTCTTCCTCGATCTGCTGGAAACGGCGGATCTTCAGATTCTCGCCGATAACGGCGATCTGTCCGGCAAGTACTTCCTCAACGGTCTTTTCCGGATCTACCTTGCTGGGCTGCTTCATGAAAGCTTCAAGATCTTCCGCCGCAGTGACAAGCGCGTGCTCGGCAACCTGTCTGACATAGTTCTGGAACTTCTCATTCTTGGCAACGAAGTCTGTCTCGGAATTCACCTCGACGACAACGGCCTTCTTGCCGTCAACACTGACAGCCGCCATGGAAACGCCCTCTGCCGCGATGCGGCTGGCCTTCTTCTGTGCGGTGGCAAGTCCCTTTTCTCTCAGCCACTCAACGGCCTTATCCATATCTCCGTCCGTTGCAGTCAGGGCCTTCTTGCAGTCCATCATGCCCGAACCGGTCATTTCTCTGAGTTCCTTCACCTGTGCTGCTGTGATAGCCATCTGAATTCCTCCTTACTCCGATGCAGTCTCCTGCTCCTCGCCTGCGTAGTCAATGCCCTCTCCCGTGAATACCTGATTCTCGATCGGAGCGGCTCCCTCTGTACCCTGCTTTGCCTCGATAACAGCGTCAGCCATCTTGGAGACAATCAGCCTGACGGCACGGATCGCGTCGTCGTTGCCCGGAATCACATAGTCCAGATCTTCCGGATCGCAGTTGGTGTCCGCGATGCCGATCAGCGGGATGCCAAGTGCATGGGCTTCCTGCACACAGATATGTTCTTTCTTCAGGTCTACGATAAAGATCGCATCCGGA
>ONVT01000196.1 GCA_900321365.1 uncultured Eubacteriales bacterium
GGCATGAGGTGTCAGCGAAGCTGACGGAGTCCTGATGCCATAGTGAAATCGTCCAAAACGGAAAAGAATTTCGTTCGCGAGTATAGACAATTATGACAGGTCAGTATTATGACTGTTCTGCCTGGAGTCTTTCCACCATGCTCGCCAGACCACTGATGGAATTGAAATTCTCCTCCACGATCTCTTCATAGGGAATCGTGATGTTGAACTCCATCGACAGTGTGGAGATGATTCCGGTAATCGTGAGGGAATCAAGAATTCCATCGTCAACCAGCGTATCCGAGGATGTAAAGTCAATCTCCGGAAATTCTTCTGACAGCAGTGCCAAAACCTTTTCTTCCATGTGAAGCAGCTCCTTTCTGTTGGTCAGCTTTATAATACTGTTTTCCTTTTTTGGCGTTTTTCTTTTTTTGTGCGAATAACTACTTTATTGTATTCTTCTTTACAGTAGAAAGCAAATCCAGGTGCTCCTGTTTTCTCATTCCATATTCTCGCATTCCATATTGTCAGCCTCGGGCGGGGAATACAGGCGATTTACAGTTTTTTCCACGAGAAATTATGCAGAAGATGCAAAATAGGAGGCTTGCAGGCTCTGTTTTGTGTATAATGTGTTTATATGCTGCAGAATGATCGATAGAAGGAACGATAGAAAGATCAGAAGAAGGAGGACAGGAAGATGCCGGAGAGACCACACAGCCGGAAGGTGAAGATTGAAGAGGGGACAGCGGAAGTGAAGAAAGGGGAGAAGATCTCCTCGAATCTGCGTGCTTCTGAGATGGAAGCGGAAGATAAGAAAAGAGATGAGAAGAGTGTGAAACAGAACTGATACGAGTTGTTCAGCTCCCCATTGTTTTGCATGAACATAGAGAAAGAGTGGCTGATGCCTGGCAAGACAGATTGAATTCAGAGGATTGCAGAAATCAGAGGACTGCAGAATTTCATGGGATGCAGAGAGAAAAGGGAAGAAAGAAAAGTGACCAACCGACGGGAGTAAGCTATGAACAGACATGGACTTGGAATCATCAGAAAAACCGCGCTTGTCGTGGCGGCCGCGGCCATGCTCATCTGCCAGGGCGCATTTGCGAAAGGGACGGATACAAACTATTCACAGGTGAACGGTGAGGTCGCTGCCGGCGCAAGGAAGAAGTATACGAAGCTGCGAGGCAAGGGCAAAGATTCGGTCACGATCATGGTTTACATGATCGGATCCGACCTTGAGAGCAAGAGCGGAATGGCGACGGCGGACCTGAACGAAATGGTCTACAGCGGCCTGAATAATAAGAAAGTCAATGTGATCGTCGAGACCGGCGGATGCCGGAGATGGCGCAACTCTGTCATTAACGCGAAAAAGCTCCAGCGATGGGCTGTGAACGGACAGGGTATTGCCCTTCTGGAGGAGGACAGCCTGTCTCCGATGACGGATGAGGATGAGCTGGCGGATTTTATTCAATTCTGCGTGAAGAAGGCTCCCGCGGACCGCTATATGCTGATCTTCTGGGATCATGGAGCCGGCTCTGTCAGCGGCTTTGGTTATGATGAGTCATATCCGAACGATACCATGAACATCGGGGAGATCTCAAAGGCGTTGAAAAAGGGCGGCGTGAAGTTCGATTTTATCGGTTTTGACGCCTGCCTCATGGCGACGCTGGAGACGGCGATCGCGATCGAGCCGTACGCGGACTATATGATTGCCAGTGAGGAATCGGAGCCGGGAACGGGCTGGTACTACACGAACTGGCTGCAGATGCTCAGCGAGAATTCCTCGACGAATACTCTGAATCTCGGGAGACGGATCTGCGATGATTTCACTTCAAAAAACCTGATGTACGCCAGCTCCACGGGAACGACACTCTCGGTCACAGACCTGTCTGAGCTGGAAGGGATTGTCGCGAAGAATCTTGCCGCCTTCGGGGCAGGGCTGACGCAGCAGTTGAAGGAGAAGGATTACATGAGCGTTGCGAAGGCGCGCTGCGACAGCAGGGAATTCTCTCCCAGCAGCAGGCTGGATCAGATCGACCTGGTGGACTTCTGCAACCGGCTGGGTTCTTCCCAGAGCCAGAAGCTTGCGGATTCTATCCGTTCCGCGGTGAAGTATAATCGCGTGAACAATGTGTCAAACGCATACGGCCTGAGCATTTATTTTCCGAACTCGAGCCTTAAGAACGTGAATTCAATGATCAGCCTGTGCCAGGACATTGGCCTCGATTCCGGCTGGATGGATGGGATCCGCACATATGCGAGTCTTGAGCAGTCCGGCCAGATCGCGGCGAACGCTTCCCACAGCTGGGGCAGCACGTCGGGAAGCCTGGTTGACATCCTCCTGGGATCCGGCAGCAGCGGGGACGGAAGCTATGATTCCTCTGTGACGACCAGCTTTCTGGATGCTCTGTTCGGCACTTCGGATTCTTACGCGGACAGTTATGAGACCTATGATTCCTACAGCTCCATGAGTGAGTCGGATATCTTTGATTTGCTTTCGCAGGCTGCCTACGGATCCTACGGCGGCAGTTCATCCGGACCGTATGGTTCCTCCGGAAGTTCTACCGGATATTCTTCCGGTTCGTATGGTTCATATGGTTCCTCAGGATTGTATGGCTCCTATGGATCTTCAGGATCC
Source organism: uncultured Eubacteriales bacterium (assembly GCA_900321365.1). The sequence goes on from ONVT01000196.1 coordinate 2,618, forward strand.
TATGGAAGCACCTACGGCCAGAGCTCAGGAAGCCTTCTGGATATCCTGACCGGAGGATACGCCTCCACGGACGGCCTGTACTACGGTGCAAATGACTATTCGTCTGTCTGGTCAGACAGTGATTACGAGGATCCCTCTGCGGGCGGCAGCCTCCTGGGCCTTGCGGCGGAGCTGCTGTTCGGACGCGCGCCTGTCAGCTCCACTACACTTCAGCTTACTCAGAAGGACGGGAAGAACGTGCTTCATCTGGATGAGGACAAGTGGGAGCAGATCACCGCAGCGGAGCTGGAGGTGTTCGTGGATGACGGCGGCGGCTACCTTGATCTTGGCCTGGACAATGTGCTCTCCTATACCGATGACGGAGACCTGATTGACGAGTGGGACGGAACCTGGCTCACCCTGAACGGGCAGGCGGTTGCGATCTATCCGGTCAGTGACGAGGATGAGGATGAGGACGGACTCTATATCACGACGAAGTTCATCCCTGCCTTTCTGAACGGAGACCGGATCAATCTGATGGTCGAGTTCAATGAGGAGACGGGCGAGGATACTGTGCTCGGAGCGAAGAGAGTGCTTCCGACGGGCGTCCAGGAGAAGGGTTATACACCGCTTCAGGAAGGAGATGAGATCCAGCCGATCTGCGATTATTTCACCTATGACGGATCATTTGAAGGCAGCTATAAGCTTGGAGACGCGGTCACGGTTCCCGCAGACGGCGTTCTTTCTATTGCCAACCGCAAAATAACCGGAGGTGAGCGGATGCTCTACACGGTCCGCCTGACCGATATATATCAGGCACACTACTGGGTGCCGCTGATCGAGGCGTAATCCTTCCGGAGAGATTATCTGAATTGATTGCGATACGTCTCTTTTCAAAGAAGCAAAAATATCGTACACTGTCTGCATAGGGTTTTTATTCCCGATGCTGCGTGATTATGGCAGTTATCCGCAGGGAAGATCGGGAGGGACGGCACCGGCACCATACCCGGGAGAAGGTCAGGGTGGGGGCTTCCATGATGAAGTGGATGGAGCGGTTCTCAGCGTTCATCAACAAGGACGTAGAGAATCCAAACGAATCGAAAAAAACTGCGGTGATGACCCGCTGTATCTGTTCGGTGATGATCGTTTATTTCATCGGCCAGACTATTTTCGTGTTGTTCCACGGCTATTACCGCTTTGTCTTATTTCCGGCCGGGATACTTGTCATCTACGGGTTCGCATTTTACCTGACCTATTCCAGCCGTACGACTCTCGCATACTATCTGCTCATTCTCCTGGCACTTGGCTGGTGTTTTATCAGCACGGATCTCTATGGGTGGAACACGGGTGCCCAGTATGGGTACTGTACCATCCTTGTCTATATCTTCAACGGGACAAAACCGTTAAAACGAAAGCTGATCGACGGCCTGGTTCTGCTGGTGGTCGGCTTCATGACATTCATGTTCGCGATAACCGGAAAGCCGGTCTATGTGATGTCTCTCAGCCAGATTGTTGTCCAGGAGTCTCTGAACATGCTCTCAACCCTGGTCAATCTGGCGCTGATTACGACGATCTTCGCTCATGGTACGCTGGACGCTGAGAGAAAACTGATGGATTACAACCGTGAGATGACGCATCAGGCTGAGACAGATGCGCTGACCGGATTGATGAACCGCAGGGCCGGTGAGAAGTATTTTGAGGAGATTCACAGGCGCTCTCTCCAGGAGGGATTTTTTGTCAATGTCGTCATGGGAGATATTGATTTCTTCAAGCAGGTGAATGACACCTACGGCCATGACGCGGGGGATGAAGTCCTGAAAGTGCTTGCTGCCAGATTCATGGAATTCATGGAAGGAAAGGGAGCGGTTGCCCGGTGGGGCGGCGAGGAATTCCTGTTTGTCCTGATCAACATGAACGGAGATATGGCCTATTTCGAGATGGAGAAGCTGTGCCAGAGCATCCGGAAGCTTACAATCCATGCCGGGGAAGAGGAACTCCAGGTTACGATGACATTCGGAATCGAGGAGTGTGGAAAAGATCAGTCGATGGAGGACGCGCTTGAGGCGGCCGACAGGAAGCTGTATATGGGCAAGGCGCGCGGAAGAAACCAGGTGGTTATGTAAGGACCTGTACATAAATACCTTATACATCCTGCTTGTCTTTTCCTTCGATATGTACCAGGTAAAAACTTTACATAGCCGGGGCCGGCAAAAAATGCTTGCATTTTTTGTCCGGGTGTGGCATATTAGTCGAGTACGAAACAGCGCGTTCGTATCCGGAGACGTAGCTCAGCTGGGAGAGCAACTGCTTGACGTGTAGTAGGTCACAGGTTCAAGTCCTGCCGTCTCCATATCGGGAGTCTTCCGCATGGAAGGCTCCCGGTTTTTCGGTTGACAAACGATCACAGATAGCGGATAATGTGTGTGAGCGGCGGGAAACCGATTGAGGGGACGCCGGATATATTATATGACAACTGTCGATCGTCTCTTCGAAGACGAATTTCTCCACTTACCCAAAGAAAGGAACCGCGAAAGCGGTTCCTTTCGACGTTAAGGAGCTGTTCAGAAATAACTTGTGAAAAGACAGGCAAGATTCATGAGTTGTTTCTGAACAGCTCCTGAGGAAACTTGCAAAAAACCAGGAGGGACCGGAAAACCATGAAGAAGACACTTGTGATCGGATCCGCGGTCTGCGATATCGTCATCCGGCTCGACCATCTGCCGGAGAGAAAAGAGGACATCAATTTTTATCATCAGGAAATGTCGCCGGGCGGGTGCGCTTTCAACGTCTGCGACTGCCTGCGGCACTTCCAGGTTCCGTCTGTTCCCTTTCTGCCGGTGGGCGGCGGCATTTACGGGAGGTTTGTGAGGGAGTGCCTGGAAGAGAGGGGAATCGAATCCTTCTGCCCCGTGCCGGAGGAGGAGAGCGGCTGCTGCTACTGTCTGGTGGAACCGGACGGAGAGCGCACGTTCCTGTGTTACCACGGGGCGGAATACCTGTTTCAGGAGGAGTGGTTCTCCATGCTCGAGGAGAGCGGGGAGGCGGAGAGGATCGACAGTGTGTATGTCTGCGGTCTGGAGATCGAGGAAAGAACCGGGGAGACGGTATTGTCCTTCCTTGAGAGGCACAGGGACTGGCGGATCTTCTTCGCCCCGAGTGCCAGGATCTGCCAGATCCGGAAGGAATGGATGGACCGGATGCTGGACCTTGGCCCGGTACTTCATCTGAATGAGGACGAGGCGATGCGATATACGGGAGCGAAAACGGTTAAGGAAGCAGGAAACAGACTGTCGTGCCGGACAAAGAACACGGTTCTTGTGACCTGCGGCGCGCGGGGATGCGCGATCTTTGAACCGGAAGAAGACGCGAAGTGGGTGGAACCTTTTCCTGCCAGGGATGGCGGAGATACGATCGGCGCGGGAGACAGCCACATCGGCAGTGTGATCGCCCTGCTGAAAAAAGGATGCGGCATGGAAGAGGCGGTCCGCGGGGCCAACCGGATCGCGTCCGCCGTCGTCGGCGTGAAGGGGGCGCTGCTTTCGGACAAGCAGTTTGAGATGGCTGCGCGCTCAATTTAGGAACTGTATATAAATTACTTGTACAGATTGCGCAGGATTTTCCTTCGAGTGTGCCAGGCAAAAAAGCCGCGCATAGCGGGCTA
>ONVT01000131.1 GCA_900321365.1 uncultured Eubacteriales bacterium
AAAACAGCTATAGTCCTTCAGGACGCTGATGCCTGGGAATCTCTAACCGGTTTAGCTACGCTTCCACATTCGACCGGATCTTGTCCATGACCATGGCAGCCTCCTCTTCACTGTGAACCGCGCAGAAGATCGTATCGTCTCCCGCGATACAGCCAGCGATCTCCGGCCAGTTCATCGCGTCAAGAGACGCGGCAACCGCCATGGCCATGCCGGATACCGTTCGGATCACAACCAGATTCCCTGCATTGTCCATCCTGATAAATCCGTCGTGAAGAACCCTGAGATACTTTTCACCGAGCTTCAGGTTTTCGGGTTCGGAGACAGTATACTTGTGATGAATGCCGCCTGTTGAGATCTTCATCAGCTTGAGTTCACGGATGTCACGTGAAATCGTAGCCTGGGTAGCCTTATAGCCTTCCCGGTTCAGAAGTCCGGTCAGCTCATCCTGCGTCTCAATGTCATACTGACGAATCAGTTCAAGAATTTTTTCCTGTCTTTTTGCCTTTATCATCATTCCGCGCTGCCTTCCCTGCTGTCTTTCTGAAAACTAAGTTTTAGTCGTCAACGAATCCTGTTCGCGGGTATCAAACATTACCTGAGTTTCTCTCTCAGATTCTTTACAAAACTCGTGTGATTCATCTTGATCAGGTGTGTCGTCTTCTCTGATCTGGAGATTACGATTCTGTCGCCCTTCCCGGGAATCAGACAGGTATCTCCGTCAAAATAAGCCTCTGCACCGCCTGCTTCAGCGTAACGGGATTTCTCGATCTCCACCGTGACAGCCACGTTGTCCGGCAGTACAATCGTCCTTGATATCAGTGTATGGGGAGCAAGTGCAGTCAACAGTATCAGAGATGCGTCCGGTGATACGATCGGGCCTCCAGCGGAAAGACTGTATCCTGTTGAACCGGTCGGAGTTGCGACGATGATGCCGTCAGCCCGGTAAGAACACAGGAACACATCATCCACATAGACATTGAAATCCACCACCCGGAGCGGCCCCCGCCTTGATATCACGATGTCATTCAGGGCGATATTCTCCGATCTTTCTCCGGAGGCGGAGACTACAGTCCCCTGAAGCATCATCCTGTCTTCGATCGAATAATCGTCGGCGATCAGCCTGTCGAGTGTCGGCGCGATAGCTGAAAGCTCGATCTCGGCCAGATATCCGAGCGTTCCGAGATTGACGCCCAGAAGCGGCAGGGATGTGTCCACAAGATCGCGGGAAGCATGAAGCAAAGTACCGTCCCCGCCCAAAGCAATGACACATTCTACATCCTTTGGGATCATCGATGCATCTGTATACCGGACATGCTGCGACTCCGATTTCGTGCTTTCACTTTGAAGATAGCATACTTTACCACGTTCTTCCAGATAGTTTTTTATGAAATTTGCTTCTTTTCCAGCTGATTCCTTCAGCTGATTGGTAATGACATAAAAACTGTTCATGGACCATCTCCGTTTGCCAAAACCCTGTTTTTGCCATGTGCTGCCGGGGATTCGTATCGCGTATCACATATCTTAGTTCAGATCTGTATGCGCATGAAGCACAGCTGCCTGGATATCCGCTTCAGATATCGTGAGCGCAGTGGGAGCATTTTTCAGAAAATGAGCCAGATACTCGATGTTTCCCTCAGGCCCGGTGATGGGAGACCATGTCAGGCCTGTGCACGAAAGAGCAATCTGCCGGGCATACGCAAGAACATCACCGATTACTTCCTCATGCACCCGGGGATCACGTACGACGCCTTTCTTACCGACCTTTTCTCTCCCGGCCTCAAACTGCGGCTTGATGAGAGCAGCGATTTCACCTGTATCCTCCAGGACCGACATCACCGGTCCCAGGATCAGCTTCAGAGAGATGAAGGAGACATCGATCGAACTAAACTGCGCCTTCTCGGGGAGATCGCCTTCGGTCATCTCTCTCGCGTTGAACCGCTCCATACAGACGACCCTGGGATCTTCACGGAGCTTCCAGTCCAGCTGGCCGTGCCCTACATCCACGGCATATACTCTTGAAGCGCCATTCTGAAGCATGCAGTCCGTGAACCCGCCGGTGGATGCTCCAACATCAATACAGACTTTTCCGTCCAGGTCTATTGAGAACGCACTGAGCGCCTTTTCAAGTTTCAGACCGCCGCGGCTCACATAGCGCAGCGTCTTTCCGCGCACCTCGATGACGGCGTCCGTGTCGAATTTCATCCCGGCCTTGTCTTCCTTCTGGCCATTGACATAGACCTGCCCTGCCATGATGGTCGCCTTCGCCTTTTCTCTGGAAGGGAAAAAGCCGTTTCTGACAAGCAGGATATCCAGTCTCTCTTTCATCCGTCCTTCCGTTTTCCCTCCCTACGAAAACAGGCCGATCATCCTTGTACGAATTCTCTTGTAGATGCTCTCCGCGTCCAGCGCCGTCTCCTTCTTCAGAAGAGCGACGGATCCGGCTTCTATATATTCATCCGGCAGCGCGATCCGCTCCACACTCACATGCGAGCCAATATCATTCAGACACGAAATAACAAGGCTTCCGAACCCTCCGGATTCCACATTTTCTTCCAGCGTGACTAAAAGCTCATGTTCTTCGGCCGCCTGTCTCAGTACTTTCTCATCCAGGGGCTTGATGAAGCGGCAGTTGATCAGACTGCAGTTCGCACCCTCTGTCTTCAGCATGGCCCGGACCTCATACGCCGTCTCCACCATGCTTCCTGTCGCCAGAAGGCAGATATCCGATTCATCGTAGAGGATCTCCCACTTTCCCTTCCGGATCGGGGCGCGAAATTCTTCCAGGCCGTCGAAAGCACTGCCCCGGGGATAGCGGATCGCCACTGGAGAGTCCGCCTTTCTGACAGCCCATTTCAGCATGTCGGCCAGCTCCCATTTGTTCTTGGGAGCCATGACACTGATATTGGGGATCATTGTCAGATAGGAAAGATCAAAGATGCCCTGGTGGGTCTCACCGTCTGCCCCGACCAGGCCGGAGCGGTCAATGGCGAAAATAACATGCAGGTTCTGCAGACAGACGTCATGGACGATCTGGTCGAATGCCCTCTGAAGAAAGGAGGAATATACCGCAAAGACGGGAATCATACCGCCGACGGCAAGCCCGGCACTGAATGTAACCGCATGCTCCTCGGCTATTCCCACATCAAAGAAACGGTTCGGATACATTCCCCTGAACCGCTTCAGTCCGGTTCCGTCCGGCATGGCGGCAGTCACCGCGCACAGGTTCAGCGTGCGCTTTCCCTCCTTGCACATGACGGTACTGAAAATATCGCTCCAGTCAGCCTTCTCTTTCTTTGCTATGGGCAGTCCCGACTCGACCTGGAAGGGGCCGGTTCCGTGAAAACGCGCAGGCATGCGCTCGGCAGGAGGATATCCCTTCCCCTTCTGGGTGAGGACGTGGACGACCACCGCGCCCCGGACCTTCCGCGCATTCTGGAAGACCGTAACCATCCGGTCAATATTGTACCCGTCGATCGGACCGAAATACTTGATACCGAGCTGTTCGAAAAATGACCCCGGAATCAGCATGGACTTCAGATTGTTCTTCATGCCACGGATCTTCCGGATGGCAGCCTCTCCTCCCCCTGAATGGCGCAGCACATCCTCTGTCGCCCTCTTGAGACTGGTATAGGCTTCATTTGTCCGGATCGTGGACAGATAAGAGGAAAAGCCTCCGACATTCTCCGAGATTGACATTGCGTTGTCGTTCAGGATGATGATGAAGTTTGTCTTCATCCTTGAAGCGTTATTCAGTGCTTCATAGACCATCCCTCCGGTAAATGACCCGTCCCCGATCACGGCGGCAACGGCATATTTCTCTTCCGCCAGATCTCTCGCCTGCGCGATCCCGAGCGCCGCGGAGACAGAAGTGGAGCTGTGGCCGGTGTCGAAAACATCGCAGGCACTTTCCTCCCTCTTCGGAAAGCCGGAAAGCCCGCCAAGTTTCCTGAGGGAATCAAATCCTTCTTTCCTCCCGGTCAGGATCTTATGCGTGTAGGACTGATGCCCGACATCCCACACCACCTTGTCCCGGGGGAACGTGAATGTGAGATGGAGCGCCATCGTCAGCTCTATGACACCAAGATTGGACGCAAGATGCCCGCCCGTGACCGACAGCTTTTCGATCAGGAAGGAACGGATCTCCTGTGCCAGGACGGGAAGCTCCTCTTTTGGAATGCTCTTTATGTCATTAGGCTGATTGATCTTCTCAAGAACCATGTCGCGATTATCTTCTCCTGGTCGCGAGTTCCTCCAGAAGAAGGCGGAGGAACTCATGCTTTACGCTCAGGCGGTCAAAATCTTCCAACGCTCTGGCAGACAACATCTCGATCCTCGCCTCTCCGGCGTTCACACCGAACAGGGAAACAAAGGTTGTCTTCCTGTTCCTGACGTCTGATCCGATCGGCTTGCCAAGCTCAGATTCGTTTCCGGTGACATCCAGGATATCATCCCGGATCTGGAAGGCAAGACCGACCCTGCTTCCGACAGATTCCAGAATCCGGACTTCCTCATCAGGGGCGCCCGCGAGAATCGCACCGCACATCAGGCTCGCCTCGATCAGAGCAGCAGTCTTGTGGGCGTTGATGAACTCCACCTGTTTCTCCGTCAGTTCCCTGCCCTCGCATTCCACATCACAGGACTGCCCACCCAACCTGCCGTAAATCCCGCTCTTCTCACTCAGGATTTTCAGGGCGTTCGCAACAGACAACACCTGTTCAGGCTTTGCCATGGTAAATGCGCGGCAGGCAGTTTCATATGCATAATTCATCAGGGCGTCCCCGGCAAGAATCGCCATCGCCTCTCCGTATACCATATGCGTCGTCTTCCGCCCGCGGCGCAGCGGGTCATTGTCAAGCGCCGGAAGGTCGTCATGAATCAGTGACGAGGTGTGAATCATCTCGATCGCTGCCATAAACGGACCCGCGAGGGCCCTGACACCTCCATACATCTGGTATGTGCATTCCAGCATGATGGGTCTGATCCTCTTTCCTCCCCCGTCAATGCTGTAGTTCATCGCAGACAGAAGTGTCTTCTGAAAGCCTTCCTCCTTCGGCATATAATCCTGAATCACCGCATCCACATGCTGGACACGCGCTTTCATCTCATCCTGGTATTCCATTTTTCCTCACTCAACCCACCGGTATTTCATTTTTCTCACGCAACAGGCCGGCATTCCGTTTTTCTTACCAGGCCAGCCGGCATTCCATCTTTCCTTACTCAACCCACTCGCTGTCATCCAGCGTATCCAGCTCAGACGACTGCTGCGTATGCTGCAGAATCTGAACCTGCTTCTGGACCATATCAATCTTCTGGTTTGCCGCCGCGAGAAGGCTGCTGCCCTCACTGTACAGGGCAAAGGAATCCTCGAGACTGGTTGCGGGATCCTCCAGTGCCTTCGTAATCTCGTCAATCCTCGCAAATGTCTGCTCGATCGTCAGCTGAGCAGTATCTGTGTTTTCCTGTGCCATAGTACTCCTCCTCTATAAAAGCCAGTATTTATCTGACTCACATGTTCTCGGCATCAGGACTCTGTCCGCCTTCGGCGGCCACCTCATGCCCAAGGTTGGCGAATTCAGTAGTCTCGTTTCCTTCGTCCTTCGGACTCGCCCTGAAGGACTGAATTCAGCTCTCCTTCTACAGACCTCGAACCTGCAGAAACACTTTCAGTTACATCTCTTTTATCAGGTTTCGCAGATCTCCACGCGTTCGGCAGTTGCGAAAACAGTGCCGTCCGCGAGACGGATCCGCAGAGCATCACCCTGATTAACCTGAGCGGCACTTATGAGAGATGCTCCGTTTTTATCCTCTACATAGGCATATCCTGCCCTGAGCTTTGCCATCGGAGACAAAGCGGCAAGAGAGCTCTTCGCAAGCTCCAGCCGGTGCCGGAGTTCCTTCAGCTTTTCCGCAATATGCTGATCCAGAAGCGCATGGCATCTCTCCATGGTGCCGGCAGCCTCCCGCAGCCTCCCTTCCATAGCGTGATCCATCCGCTCGCCCGCGCGAAGAAGGAACTGTTCACTCTGCTGCAACCTTCCCTCCGGCCCCTTCAGCCTGAGCATCAGGCCATACTGGCGGGAGAGCTGCTGCGCGCTCCGGATGTGCTGCTGCATAAGCTGTGACAGCCTCAGGCTGCGCTCCTGCAGTGACAGAAGGACAGAAGCCATATCCGCCACAGCCAGCTCCGCACCCGCGGAAGGGGTCGGTGCCCTCAGGTCCGCAACAAAGTCCGCGATCGTGGTGTCCGTCTCATGTCCAACCGCGGAGATCACGGGTGTATTGCAGTTCCAGATTGCCCTGGCAACAATTTCCTCGTTGAATGCCCACAGGTCTTCTATGGATCCGCCGCCTCTTCCGACGATGATCACATCCACATATCCCAGCCTGTCAAGCGCTTCGATTCCGTTCACAACAGACTGGGGAGCTTCGCTTCCCTGTACGGTGGCGGGATACAGGATGATCTGTATTCCCGGATTGCGCCTCCTCGAGACATTGATGATATCACGCACGGCAGCTCCGGTCTGCGCGGTCACAACGCCCAGTGTGCGGACGTATTTCGGAATCGGTTTCTTATAACTCTCATCGAACATGCCCATCTCAGAGAGCTTCTTCTTGAGCGCCTCAAACCGCTCATACAGCGCGCCGACACTCCCCTCCCTGCGGATGGCCTTCGCGTAGAGCTGGTACGTTCCGTCACGCTCGAAGACGGCAATCTGACCGAAAACAGTCACACTCTCCCCGTCCCTGACAGGCTCCTTCATCTTCCGTACATCGGATGCCCACATCGCGCATCGGATCTGGCTGCTCTCATCCTTCATGGAAAAGTACAGGTGTCCGCTGGAGGCGTACTTCACATTCGACAGCTCGCCCCTGACAAGGATCGCTCCCAGAACGCGGTCGTCGCGAAACAGGCAGCTGATATGATGATTCACCTGAGTAACCGTGTATACACACGGTGTTCCCTGCATTGTCATTCGGCCTCAACTCCCTGATGCTCTTTGTGAATCTTCCCCAGAATCCCGTTTACAAAGGAATACGAATCCTCTCCGCCGAACTTCCTTGCAAGCAGAACGGCCTCGCTGATCGCGACTCCTGCCGGAATCGTATCGTCGAACAGGAGCTCATAGACGCCCAGTCTCAGGATCGCCAGATCCGTCCTGTTCATCCTCTCGAGGGTCCATCCGATGGAAGCCTTCGAGATCAGCGAATCAATCTCATCTGCTCTCTCCAGAACCGCCTTTGTCTTCTCGAGGATCTCTTCCTGTTCCTCCCCTTCCACTCCGGCGGGCGGACTGTCAAGGCCGTCATCCCCCTCGTGGGTGAAGTACAGCCTCATCTGCTCTTCACGTATCCCGCCGTCCTCGGGATAAAACTCCGAAGTGAACAGTTCCCGGAAGATATGTTCTCTCAGTTCTCTTCTCGTCATGTCAGTCTGCTCTTTTCTTTTTCGCGTCCGGCCCGGGGCCTGTAGTCAAAAACACAATGGATAAAATAAGCCTTCTTTCCGCACAGACTCTTCTATGGAGTTGTCCGGTCAGAAGGCAGTTTGTCACGTATCATTATTCTCGGTCAGAAAACAGTTTGTCATGTATCGCAGAGCACTCCCGCTCAGAAAGCCGTAAACACAAATCACGGACATTCTTCAGAAAGCAGTATGGTCAGATTGTCTGCTGACGCTCTGTCAGGAGCTGCTCTCTTCCGTCTGCGCCTTGTCCATGACGACGCTGTTCACACGGACATTCACCTCAGCAACATTCAGTCCGGTCATCGTCTCAATCGCGGTCGCGACACGATCCTGAATCTTCTCGCTCGTCTCGGGGATGTTGTATCCGTAACGGATGTTTACCTTCAGCCAGGCATGAACCTCACCCTCCTCGACTGTCAGGCGGATGCTTTTCCCGAGTCCCTTGATACCAAGCTTTCCGATCACTTCCCTGGTCGCGTTTCCCGAGAGGGACGCGACTCCCTTGACATCGGCGGCCGCAAGGCCGGCAATGATCGCGACCACGTCATCGGGGATCCTTACCTCTCCGATCTCTCCGGTCTTGATCGTGTTCACATGTGTTGTCTCACCAGCCATACTGAATTACCTCCGCGTTTCACATCTTTTTCTCTGTTAATAAGATTCTATCCCAAACCAGCTGAAAAAACAAGATGAGCAGATCCTCACTTCGCAAACTCCTGCAGGATCAGGCCGGGATTTCGCTCCTCGACCATGCCCACTGACCAGCTGTTGACGAACAGAAGGAGCGGGCGCATCTTCAGATCCTGGATACGCTTCATGTCAGAGGTTCCCCGGATATTCGTGATATCCACTTCATCCGGATTCGCGATCCACCGGATGTATTCATAGGGGAGCTCGTCCATCCGGATCTGAACATTGTATTCATTCTCAAGCCGGTATCTCAGGACATCGAACTGAAGGATTCCGACTACGCCGACAATGGTCTCCTCCATGCTCCCGTTCGGCTCCTCGAATATCTGGATCGCGCCTTCCTGGGCGATCTGCTGCATTCCCTTTACGAACTGTTTTCGCTTCATGGTGTCCAGAGGACGGATTCTGGAAAAATGCTCCGGCGCGAAGGTCGGGATTCCCTCATAGGCGAACCTGTGCCCCGGAGTACATACGGTATCCCCGATGGAAAACACGCCCGGGTCAAATACGCCGATGATGTCCCCGGCATAAGCCTCGGAGACGACATGCCGCTGCTCTGCCATCATCTGCTGGGGCTGGCTGAGACGCATTTTCCTCGATCCCTGTACATGATAGACTTCTTTCTCCGCTTCGAATTTACCAGAACAGATCCGCATGAACGCTATCCTGTCACGGTGCATCTTGTTCATGTTTGCCTGAATCTTGAAGACAAACGCGGAGAACGGTTCGCTGACCGGATCAATCACACCGCTGTCAGACGTGCGCGCAAGCGGAGTCGAGGTCATCTCCAGGAAGTAATTCAGGAAGGTCTCCACACCGAAATTCGTGAGCGCGGATCCGAAAAAGACCGGCGACAGCTGGCCCGCAGACACCTTTTCCTGGTCAAATTCCGCCGAGGCGCCATCCAGAAGCTCTATCTCCGATAGAAGATTCTCCTTTTCCTCCTCACCGATGTAGGAATCAAGCGCGGGATCATCGACCGGTATAACCGTTGCGGTTCCTTCCTTCGTTCCCTTCTGTGTATCCTGATAGGTGATGACATGGCCAAGACGTCTGTCATAGATGCCTCTGAACGCCTTTCCGGATCCGATCGGCCAGTTCATCGGACAGGTTGCGATTCCCAGCTCTTTTTCGATATCATCCAGAAGATCAAAGGTGTCATTCGCGTCGCGGTCCATCTTGTTGATGAAGGTAAAGATCGGGATGTGGCGCATCACGCACACCTTGAACAGCTTGCGGGTCTGTGCCTCCACGCCCTTCGAAGCGTCAATCACCATCACGGCGGAGTCCGCGGCCATCAGTGTCCGGTATGTATCCTCAGAGAAATCCTGATGCCCCGGCGTGTCCAGGATGTTGATGCAGCATCCGCCGTAGTTGAACTGAAGCACAGAGCTCGTGACAGAGATTCCTCTCTCCTTCTCGATCTCCATCCAGTCGGAAACCGCGTGCCTCGCCGTCGCCTTGCCCTTCACGGAACCGGCCAGATTGATGGCTCCTCCGTAGAGCAGGAACTTCTCGGTCAACGTCGTCTTTCCCGCATCCGGATGTGAGATGATCGCAAAGGTTCTTCTCTTTTCGATTTCCTGTCGTAAGTCTCCCAAACCCAATTCTCCTTCTGCTTCTTTATCCTCAGGATCTGTTTCAGAATAACTGTTCATTCAGCCTGTCTGCTTTCCGGTCTGCTCTGTTATACTATATGATAGCCCCTGTTTTTCAGGCTGTCCTCCACTTCCCAGATGTCCTCTGTATAGAAGACCATGATCGGAAGCCCTGAATCCCTGTTGAAGGACAGATAGATATAGTGCACGTTGATATTCATGTCCAGAAGCGTTTTCAGGAGACTGTGGAGATTACCGACCTTGTCCTCAACCTCAACGCCGATGACATTCTTTACGGAACAAAGGTAACCGCAATCCTGCAGGGATTCCATCCCCGTCTTCGGATCGGATACCACCATACGGGTCACGCCGTATTCCGCCCCGTCGTCCGTCATAGAACCAAGAATGTTAATGTCGTGCTCGAGGAGAATCCTGGTAATATGCTCCAGGGTTCCCTTCTTGTTTTCCGCGTAGACACTCAGCTGTTTCAGCATATGATTTATTCCTTCCTCTCAGATCCTGCCACAGATATCCTGCGGATAAAACTCCTCCAGTCCCTGTGACGCGACAAACTTCCTGTCCTTCTTGTCAAACACGGCATTCCGGCACAGATCAGGCCTGCGCTGCGCGGTCCTGATCAATGACTGCTCTCTCCTCCATCGGTCGACCGCGCCGTGGTCTCCCGACAGAAGAATCGCGGGAACCTTCTTTCCGTGCCATTCCTCCGGCCGCGAATACTGAGGGTATTCCAGAAGCCCGTCTCCCATGAAGCTCTCGGTCTGCGCGGAATCGTCGTTGCTGAGAACTCCGTCCACAAGTCTGGAAATCGCGTCCATACAGACCAGCGCGGCAAGCTCGCCGCCGGTCAGGACATAATCCCCGATGGAAATCTCATCCGTCACGATCTCGTCCAGCACTCTCTGGTCGATCCCCTCATAGTGCCCGCACAGAAAGATCAGATCCTCTTCCCCGGCCAGCTCCCTGGCCATCTTCTGGTCAAATGTCCTCCCCGCGGGGGACATGAAGAGCACGCGGATATCTTTCCTTCCGGATTCCCCTGCCCGTATTTCCTTCTTCACAGCCTCGCAGGCGCGAAAAACCGGTTCCGCCTGCATGATCATGCCGGCGCCCCCGCCATAGGAGTAGTCGTCGACCCTGCCCTTACGCTTTTCCTCTGCGAAATCACGGATGTTCACTGCGTTCAGGGTCAGGATCCCCTTTGAAGCCGCGCGTCCCGTGATGCTTGTGTGGAAAGCGGCCTCGATCATTTCCGGAAACAACGTAAGAACATGGTAATTCAAAATCCGGATCCCTTCCTGTCACAAACTGTCTCTCAACTGCTATACGCGTGTTTTCTGACTGGCACACTGAGTATTCTGACTGGCAGCACCCAAAGCATGATAACAATTCTTCTAAGCAGCACAGCGGCTCCTTAATCCTTCAGCGGACGGCCGTTGGCACCGCATTCATACCACTCACAGTTGCCGCCGCCCTCATCATATTTCAGGTGATAAAAATGTAGATCCAGCACATTGCTCCTCGCCCCGTCCACCATGCAGGTGGGCTGGAGTTTCACGATCCCCTCATACGCCTGGCCGACCGGAAGATCCCATTGCGCCCTCCAGACTCCGTCCTCGATCTCCTCGGCGCTGATCCACTCGATGTAATCACTTCCGGCACTGGTATGGTATCCATACATCTTCATACAGCAGCGGAAGCCGTCCACCTTATCGCTGGACACATTGCGGATCGTGAAGGACAGCCTGTGGTTCTCCTCATCATAAGGATCATAGGTGATGTCCGCTGTCAGCGGCTCAACGCTGGACTGACTGTTCATCCACTCCGAAGACTTCGAAAGCTCCCTGTCGATTTCATCTCTTCCGTAGATCTCTGTCAGCGTATCCTGGCCGGAGAACAGATCTACGCCCAGTCCCAGCTGTCCGCCTTCTATCCGGACGCCCATTGCGGACAGTGTCGTGGGAAAATGATCCACCGTGGAGTATTCCCGCCACTCGTCCCTCTCAGGCTCCTTCGCGGAATTCAGGTATACGGTATAAACCTTCCGGACATAGTCAGGAGCAGCGCTGTCACAGAAGGAAGCCATCGTCGGATGGTCGCCGGTCACAACAATCGTTGTGTTCTCATACCAGTCCTGATTCCTGCACCAGTCAAGAAATGCGCTGACCTGGCGGTCAGAACACACAATCGCGTTTGCGTAAGAGCTGTCATATGTGTCGTCGCACAGCCGGCAGGTATATCCGTCCGGATAATGCGTGTCAACCGTCAGCATTGTCAGGTTGAAGGGCCTGTCTGATTGAGAAAGCTCCGTCAGACGCTTCTTCGCGAAATCAAAAAGCTTCTCATCCTCGAATCCCCAGAACACCTTATAGCCGGCGGGAAGCTCCCCGTCCTCCTGATAATGGATGTAATCGTAGAATTCGTAATCACCGTGTGTGGAGAAATACAGCCTTCTTCCGCCGAACGTCGCGTCGGAGCCGATCAGGAGGTCATTTTCATAACCCTGTTCCTTCAGAATATCCCCAAGGGCGGTAATATTCGGAAAAAAGGAGTCCTGCGTACTCATGAAATTCGTGTCGACACCGTCCGACTCAATCGGAATCTTCAGAGGAAGCCCGCTGGTGGCGGCGAACATCCCGCCCATCGTCCATGTCGTGTACTTCCATGAGGAAGCCCCGTTCAGCGTTTCACCGTCAGGCCCGTCAAAGTCGATTACGTCATCCTCCTTCGCCAGGCGGGTCAGATTCGGGATGTAATTCTCCTCAAAGATCCCCCCGTTCCCAGTATCGGAATAGGACACCTCCATGGACTCCAGATAGAGAAAGAGCAGATTCCGCTTTTTCTCCGGAAACGCAAGCTCCACATTGGAAGGATCTACGTAATTGTCCTCGATCCAGGTGGATGTCTGGCCGGAGCTCTGAAGGTAATCGCTCACACCTAACTTCGTCCATAACTGTATATAACAAATTACACAGAACAGGACAGACGCAGCTGTGGCAGCCGGAAGGAACCATTTTCTGAGCATCCTCCTCAGGCCGGAGATTCCGTCAGGCTGTCCGTTTCTTCTGACCGTAAGAATCCAGGCATCACGACTTTCAGAGCGTTTATTGATTCCTCTCTGCTGCCAGAGCACACCGGAATCAAGAAGAATCTGTATGGTGATTATCACAAACAGGACTGCAAGAGCCGGAATCATGGAAAACCGAAAGATACTCCAGTAAAAACCGGAATCAGTTCCCTCGACCGGGCTCTTCAGCGTGAAGAGAATCTCGTCCAGACTCAGGCTGGCCTGCGTCATGATCCACTGTGCAATCCTGCCGAGGGCAAGGGAAAGGGTAAGGATGACACACAGGAGAATCCTGAGGATCCTTCCGCCTCTCACACTCTTTTCCTGCTTCGTACTATTCATGATCTTTACGAATTTCCGCCTGCCTTCTTTTCTATCTTCATCCTGTTCTGACTATCTCTGTAAGTCCTGAGTTTGGGTCTTTTCTTAAAATGGGTCGCCCGCGACGAAGTTCAAAATCCCCGGGGTCAGTCTTCAAGACCAGGGAGTAAATGAACTCTCATGATCCCTTCTTCGGGATTGATCTCCAGAATCACTTCCTTCGTTGCGGGAAGGAGGAGCTCCGACTTCGGGCTGTCTTTTTTCGATATGATATAGACATCGTTCGCGCCGGTCTCCATAACATCTTTCACGGTTCCGAGTTCACGTCCGTCGTCCGTCACAGTCTTCAGTCCGATCACATCGCAGATGAAGTATTCATTCTCCCCCAGAGGAATTGCGTCCTCCCGCGAGACAAGAAGATCCTTCTTCACAAGTCTCTCCACGTCTTCGATCCTGTCCAGATCACAGAACTTGACGATCACAAGGTTCTTGAAATAGCGCACTCTCTCAACCCTGAGGCACTCTTTCCCAAATCGTCCGTCAATATATACCCTGTCAAGATCATCATACCTCCTGACGTCTTCCGTGGTGGGATAGACCTTGACCTCTCCTTTGAGGGCATGAGTGGATATAATACTTCCGATTTTCAGGTATTCTTCCATAATTCTTTTCTATTGATACCGATCATCAGATCCCGGCTCAATTTCTGATATGTCGATCAGGCCTTGTGTTCCATGAACTCAGGATTTAGTCGTATACTACCGTCATACTAAGACCCGCCATACCGGAAGATCCGGCACCAGCGGGCCTATGGTCATCAAGTTTATTCAACAATGTCGATGATCACTTTCTTGTCGTCCCTGGAAGCAGCGGCTTTCACCACGGAACGAATCGCCTTTGCTATCCTTCCCTGCTTACCAATGACCTTGCCCATATCGGAAGGGGCAACCTGCAGTTCGATCAGAATCGATCTCCCGCTTGCTTTCTGAGTGACTACAACTTCATCAGGGTGTTCGACAAGAGCTTTTGCAATGGTTTCCACTAACTCTCTCATTCGATCTCCCTTATTATTTTTCAATGCCAGCCAGCTTCAGAAGCTTCGCGACGACAGCGGTCGGCTGCGCTCCATTGGCAAGCCACTTCTTTGCCTCTTCCTCATCAATACGGAATACACTCGGATCCTGGTTCGGATCATAGGTTCCCAGCTCGGCGATGCAGCGCCCGTCACGCGGAGATCTGGAATCCGCGACGACGATGCGGTAAAAAGGTGCTTTCTTCTTTCCTGTTCTTCTGAGTCTCATCTTTACAGCCATTGCTCTTGTTCCTCCTGATTATTACTTGGCTTAGATTTTTTTGCAATTCAGCACATGTATTATGGTACCTGGATTTGTACATCCTTCCATGATAGATTCCCCGCATCTTTGTGCCGGAGCGTGGTGCTGAATCAATTCATTATCATGAACTGTCCCGTATGGGGCAGATTCATTCCTGGTATGGATTTTGAAGCAGGATTACAACAGAGTTTACTCTCGTAATCTTTATTCAGCCAGCCCTGAAGGGTTTACCCGAACAGACCGCCTCCTCCGAAAGGAAGCTTTAATCCGCCGCGGCGCTTACCGCCGCCCATACCGCCGAACTGCTTCATGAGTTTGCGCGCCTGATCGAACTGTTTGACCAGCTTGTTGACTTCGCTGATGTCGACGCCGGCGCCTTTCGCGATACGGATCTTGCGTGACTGGTTGAGCAGATCAGGATTCGCTCTCTCCTTCGGGGTCATGGAAAGGATAATCGCCTCGGTGCGCCCCATCTGGCTCTCATCGATCTGATCCTCAATCTGGGACAACTGGGAACCTCCCATGCCCGGAAGCATCTTGAGGATCGAACTCATCCCGCCCATCTTCTTCATCTGAGACATGGACTCGAGATAGTCATCGAACCCGAAGGAAGCCTTGCGCAGCTTCTTCTCCATCTCCTTCGCGCGCTCTTCGTCCAGGTTCTCCTGCGCTTTCTCGATCAGGCTCAGGACATCTCCCATGCCAAGGATCCTGGAACTCATGCGGTCCGGATAGAACTGTTCGAGATCATCGGGTTTCTCACCCATACCCACGAACAGGATCGGCTTTCCGCAGACTGCGCGGATAGACAGCGCGGCACCGCCTCTCGTGTCGCCATCCAGTTTGGTCAGTATGACGCCGTCGATCCCGATCTTCTCTTCAAATGCGGACGCCACATTCACGGCATCCTGTCCGGTCATGGCGTCAACAACCAGGATTGTCTGGTCGACTTCGATCCGCTGGCGGATCTCCTGGAGCTCCTCCATCATGTCCTCATCGATCTGCAGACGGCCGGCCGTATCCAGAAGGAGAACATTGTATCCGTTCTTCTTCGCGTATGCCAGGGCTTCCTGCGCGATTTCGGGAGGCTTCTTCTCTGTCCCCATCTCAAAGACCGGGACATTCACCTTCTCGGCACTGATCTGGAGCTGCTTAATAGCGGCCGGACGGTAGATATCGCAGGCGGCTATCAGGGGCCTTCGTCCCCTGCTCTTCAGCTTTGCCGCGAGCTTCGCGCATGTCGTGGTCTTACCGGCGCCCTGAAGACCCATCATCATCAGCACCGTGACATCCCCGCCGCCCTTGAGCTTAAGTTCGGTCGTCTCGGAGCCCATCAGTTCGGTCAGCTCGTCGCTGACAATCTTGATCACCATCTGACCCGGGTTCAGGCCGTTCATGACATCCTGTCCGATCGCCTTCTCCTGGACGCTCTTCATGAAGGTCTTGACGACCTTAAAGGAAACATCCGCCTCCAGAAGGGCCATCTTGACTTCCTTCAGGGCTGCCTTGACATCCTCTTCCGAGAGTTTGCCCTTGCGGCGCATGTTCTTGAAGATATTCTGAAATTTTTCGGATAAGCTCTCAAACGCCATATCTGTTGTCCTTATTTCAGATGTTGGTTTAACGGCATCTTCTCCAGGCGATCCCGCAGCGATTGCTGTGGTAATCAGCTTATTTCACACGTTGGTTTCCGGGATCTTCTCCCTGTAATCCAGCGGTCTTTGCTGTGTGACCAGTTTATTATAGCTGGGAAAGAATCCTGTCGCAGATGCCGGCAACACGCTTCGTATCCTTCTCATTCAGACTTCCGGATCCTGTCAGCTGCCTGATCTGGGTTACCTCAGAGCGGACCTTCAAAAACCGCTCCACCAGGCCGAGCTTCTGCTCATAATCCCTCAGCTGGCGGTCAACCCGCTTGACCAGGTCATGCACGCCCTGTCTGGACACGCCATACTCCAGGGCTGCCTCACTGTACCCGAGATCTCCGAGAACAACATCCTCGTAGACCTCTCTCTGATGCTCTGTCAGAAGCTCACCGTAGAAATCATACAGGAGCGTCTGTTCCACTATCTTTTCCATACCTGCCAAAGGATACACGAAAGCCCCGCGCGTGTCAAGTACTTTTTCTTGACACGCGCGGGGTCTCAGTAAGCATCGGGTCTCGTCGACGTTCCTGCTAATGGTGCAGCAGGACGGCTCCCGGGCCGGTGGTGGCCTGTGAACTGTAACGATGCGGCGGTCATTGAACATTGTATATGCCTATCGAATATCCATATTCGTGTTCATCACAACGCGCACTTCGTCTGACGCGTTGATGAAAGCGCCAGCGACCTTTGGATCGAAGTGGCTGCCGGAGCCTTCTTCAATGATGGCCATGGCCTTTTCGAACGGGAAACCATCCTTGTAGCTTCGCTTCGAGACCAGCGCGTCGAATACGTCCGCAACTGCCATGATGCGCGCCGACAGCGGGATCTCCTCGCCTTTCAGCCCTTCCGGATAACCCTTGCCGTTCCATTTCTCGTGATGATAATGCGCCAGGTTCATGGCCTCTTTCAGGTAGCCGGTGTCTTCTTCAGATACGATTGTCATTGCGTGCGCGATGACCTCTGCGCCGGCAGTGGTATGGGTCTTCATGATCTCAAACTCTTCATCCGTCAGCTTGCCAGGTTTGTTGAGAATCGTGTCAGAAACCTGAATCTTCCCTATGTCATGCAGAGGCGCGGAATTGACGACGTCATGCATGAACTCATCCGTCAGCTGGTCAGTATAGATCCCCTCTTTTTTCATCTCACGCATGATGAGATCCGTATACGCGGCTGTCTTGCGCACGTGGTCGCCCGTGCACTGGTCACGGCTCTCCACCATATCGGCCAATACGAGAATCAGTCCGTTCTGGAGCTTGCTGATAATCTCGCTCTGCATCTCCATGTTCTCGATGGTATGTACCATATCATCCGTGGTCTTTGTCACGGAGTGGTACAGATTCTCAATCTCGTCTCCTGTGCGGATATCCAGCTCATGAATACGCTCGACCGTTCTCTCTCTGGACTCTTCAGTGGAGTATTCCGAACTGCCTGTGGTAATGTCCAGCGCATTGATCGGAAGGATGATGTTGTATTCCGCAAACCAGATGGCGGCGGTCATCAGCAGAAGGAAGAAACCGAAGAACAGCGATACTACACGGGCCAGGAATTCATAACCGTTCTTGATGATATGCTCCATGCTGATGTCCACGCCGACATAGCACTGGCAGTTTCCCTGACTGTCGTATACCGGCTTGTACACCGTCAGCAGCCAGCCGAACTGTCCGTTTGAGATGATCGGATCGACTTCTTTTCCTGCCAGAAGATCGGGCAGCTTTTCGCTGAAGTCCTCGTCAAACTCGACAACATCCCCGGGCTCACCTCCGGGCGTGTCAGGCGTATCCGCGTCGAACACGACATGGCAGCCGTCCTCCAGGATCTTGTAGGCGTATACATACTGGATGTTGCCGGAACTGTTCGCAAGGTCATTGAACCTCTTGTCGATACGTTCATAGCCTTCGGCATCGTTACCCAGTTCTATGTATTCCTCCACACGATCCCCATCTATGGCGTCACTTGCTACATTTGCAACACCCCACGCGAGTTCCTTCTGCTCTTCTTCGGCGGATGTGCGGAAATGGAAGAAGCTGATGACTGTCACGATGGCGGCGATAATCACCATGCCCGAAGTCACAAGGATGACGATCTTCACACGCAGCGACATGAGACGTGCACGTTTGTGATCCGATGACAGGAGCTTCTCTTTGGAAATGGGCGTCTGCTGCCAGCCTGCGTAGTAGAAACGCTCCTTGAGCGAGACCGGCATAATATGCAGCACGGTCGCGATAATCAGGACGGTAATGGTCTTGTCGAGAAGATCGATCAGCATATCCGCCGCAAACTGGGACCAGAACTCACTGAATACGCCTGCTTCATGAATGCGCATGGCCAGCGGAGCGGAGATACCGTATCCAAAGCTGAAGCCATACAACGCCCAGGTCAGCACCGAGCCGAGTCCGCCGCCGATCAGGGCGAATACCACGATGACGACCACCAGTCTCCAGGGCTTCCGGAAGTTGTAGTAGTCTTTGCTTGCGAACCATGCTGAGGCGATACCAATCAGTACCGTCAGGGATCCGTAATAGGTAGTGGTATAATCTCCTATGCCGTTGACAAGGTTGGTAAAGAACCCGACGAT
>ONVT01000285.1 GCA_900321365.1 uncultured Eubacteriales bacterium
CCTGAACAGCAGACTACGATAGTAGAAGGACGGTGGACCGGCTTTCGGACACGAGTTCGACTCTCGTCTACTCCATCTGCGGGCGGTATCCGAACCAGAGGATGCCGCCCCTTTTTATTCACAGTACCTCGACCGCCAGTGTGACGGAAACGAAGCGAAACCCTGACGGAATCGGAATAAAGAAGGAGATAATCTATGGATACACTGAAAATCCTTGTAGTAGATGATGAAGCAAGAATGAGAAAACTGGTGAAGGATTTCCTTGTCCGTAAGGATTACGGGGTTCTGGAGGCCGGTGATGGTGTTGAGGCTCTGGATATCTTCTTCTCGACACAGAACATCGCATTGATCATCCTCGATGTGATGATGCCGAAAATGGACGGCTGGGAAGTCTGCAGGGAGATCCGGAAGGAATCAAAGGTTCCGATTATCATGCTGACGGCAAAGACGGATGAACGGGACGAACAGCTTGGATTCGACCTGGGTGTCGACGACTACATTTCCAAGCCTTTCAGCCCGAAGATCCTGGTTGCGAGGGTAGAGGCGATCCTGAGAAGGAGCGGTGCGGTCGGCGGCGAGAAGGTGCTTAAAGCAGGAGCAGTCGAGATTGATAAGGAAGCTCATCAGGTCCGGATCGACGGAAAACTTGTGGAGCTTTCCTTTAAGGAGTTTGAGCTCCTGACTTATTTCGTGGAAAACGAGGGCATAGCCCTGTCGCGTGAAAAGATCCTGAACAGTGTCTGGAATTATGACTACTTCGGAGATGCCAGGACGATCGATACCCATGTCAAAAAGCTCAGAGCAAAGATGGGAGACTGCGGCAGCTATATCAAAACCATCTGGGGTATGGGATACAAGTTCCTGTCAACAGAAGAAGAGACGCAGTAACAGGATAATCCTGAGCATAGTATGGCATCGCGAAAGACACCAGTGGGTCGGGCATCTGAAAAGTGTTTTCAGGGAGGAAGAAAGAGAATGAAGAGGCTTCGTCATTTTGCAGAACTGCTCTGCTTCCTGATTATAGCATCCGTTTTTATGATTTCTTCCGGCGTAAAAGCCGAAGAGAAAGCACAGGATAAAACTGTACGTGTCGGGTGGCATGAAGTCCCTTACTTTATTACAGATCCGGACGGAAGGCGGTCCGGCTATTCCTATGAATATCAGTGTAAGGTCGCCGCTTACACCGGCTGGGACTATGAGTATGTAGAGGGTACCTGGAACGAGCTGCTTCAGATGCTCAAGGACGGTGAAATAGATCTGTTGAGCGACGTATCCTATATGGATGAGAGGGCAGACAGCATGCTGTTCCCTTCCCTTCCAATGGGTACGGAAGCGTACTATATTTTTGTCGCACCGGACAATGAAGAGATTACGGCAGAGGATTATTCTTCCATGAACGGGAAGAAGGTCGGCGTGACGAAGAACAGCATTCAGGAAGCCCAGTTCCTTCAGTGGGAGCAGATGCACGGTGTTGAGGCTGAGCTGGTTGAGATGACCAGCACGGATGAGGAGTCCCTGAAGAGTGTGATGCGCGGCGATCTGGATGCGTTTGTCACGATGGATGTCTATGGCGATCCGGAATCGGCTGTTCCCGTCTGCAAGATCGGATCTTCGGACTTCTATTTCGTCGTCAATAAAGACCGTCCGGATCTTCTCGTCACACTGGATGCGGCGATGAGCAGGATCCAGGATGAGAACAAGTATTATAACGAGCAGCTGCACGATAAATATCTGAGCAGTTCCAATACCGACCGGTATCTTTCAGGTGAAGAGCTGGACTGGCTCTCCGGTCATGGGACGATCCGGGTGGGATATCAGGACAACTATCTGGCGTTCTGCGCGAGGAATCCGGAAACCGGGGAACTGACCGGCGCACTGAAGGACTTCCTGGACTACGCCTCCACCTGTCTGGAGAATACGACTCTGGATTTTGAAGCTACCGCTTATCCGACTGCCGCTGCGGCGATGGAGGCGTTGGAGAAAGGTGAGATCGACTGCGTATTTCCCGCAAACCTCACGGACTATGACAGTGAGGCACTTCACGTTGTCATGTCGCCGGCCCTGATGCGTACGGAAATGGACGCGGTAGTGAGGGCGGCGGAGCAGAAGGAATTTATCCGTAAGGATCAGGTTACGGTTGCCGTCAATGAGGGCAACACCAATTATGACCTGTTTCTGGCAGAGCACTATCCTACCTGGAAAAGATCTTATTATGTGGATACCCCGGCAGGTCTGGAAGCTGTAGCTGCCGGCGACGCGGATTGTGTGATCATCAGCAACTACAGGTATAACAACATATCCAAACAATGCGAGAAACTGCATCTGGATCCGGTTTATACCGGTGTTGATATGGACTACTGTTTTGCCCTGCGCAAGGGGGATACGGATCTGTATTCTATTCTTTCGAGGGCGATCTGTGCGGTGCCTGATTCTGTTACGCACACGGCGCTGACTTATTATTCCACGGAGGATGTGAAGACCAGCTTTACTGATATGATCAAGGAAAACCTGTTTATCATTATGGCAGTGATCGCAGTGATCCTGCTGGTGATTCTGATCCTGCTGGTGCGCGATATCAGGGCAGAAAAGAAGGTGATTGAGGAGGAGCATCTGGTCAAAGACCTGAACAGGCGTGTATTTGTTGACGCCCTCACTTCCGTCAGGAACAAGGGCGCGTTTTCCAATTATGTTCAGGAACTTCAGGACAGGATAGACCGTAGAGAGTCAGTTGAGTTCGCGGTAGCTATATGTGACTGTGACAATCTCAAGACGGTAAATGACCGCTTTGGTCATGATAAGGGTGATATCTATATTAAGTCCGCAAGCAGGCTGATCTGCCGTGTGTTCCAGCACAGTCCTGTTTTCAGGATCGGTGGTGATGAATTCGCGGTTATCCTGCAGAATGAAGATTATCAAAACAGGGATGACCTGGTACAGCAGTTTGTACGGGAGAAAGGACAGCAGTGCGCTGCGGCGAAAAACCGATGGGAAGAACCAAGAGTTGCAATCGGAATAGCAGTTTACTCGCCGGACATGGACGGCTCTGTGACGGATACCATTCACCGCGCGGATAAGATCATGTATGAGAACAAGTGGGTGGAGAAAGGTACGCAGTAGTGTATCATCAGGACATGAAGATTGAGTTTTTGAGGCTAAATCAGAAGTACAGACTGGATTTGGCCGATTATATTACGATGAAGGCAGTTGAACATGTAAAAAAGCTGGCTAAGGATCCTGTCAGGAATGAGGCTGAAATAAACAGGATTATTGACGCTGTATTGACGCCGGAGGAGCAGGGCCATGTCAGCGTACTGTATGAGATTTACACAAAAGATCCCACTGATGATGAATCAGAAGCATTGCTGAAAAGACAGCAGTTCTATGTCGTTCAGAAGCCCACAGAATAACAGACTGTCTGTCAGATCGGCAGCAGATTCCGCCTGCGAGTATAAAAAAGAGCCGCTTTCAGCGGCTCCTTTTATACTTATAGCAAAAGACAGAGTTCTTTTTCGTTTGCTGCGCCGGATTCGCGACACACAAGTCCTTCATGGCGCCGGATTCAGGCGGCATACTCAAGAGATGTCCTGTGCGGCGGTGATAATGCTCATCAGGTAGACCTCGTCGGCGGTGCAGCCCCGGGAGAGGTCGTTGATGGGAGCATTGAGCCCCTGAAGAATGGGGCCGATGGCCATGTAGCCGCCGAGGCGCTGGGCGATCTTGTAGCCAATATTGCCGGACTGGATTTCCGGGAAGATGAAGGTGTTGGCATAGCCTGCAACCTCGCTGCCGGGGAACTTGAGCTGGCCGACCTCCGGAACGACGGCGGCATCAAACTGCATCTCACCGTCACAGGCGAGCTCGGGATGGGTCTGTTTGACAATGTCGGTTGCTTCACGCATCAGCTCCGGTCCCGTGCCCTTCGCGGAGCCGTTGGTGGAGTAGGAAAGCATGGCGATCTTCGGCTCAATGCCGAAGAGCCTGGCGGTTTTTGCGGTCTCGACAGCGACCTCCGCCACCTGCTCGGCGGCACTCAGAATGACGTTGCCCTGCTCGTCCAGTTTATCC
The DNA here is from genome assembly GCA_900321365.1 of uncultured Eubacteriales bacterium. The sequence goes on from ONVT01000285.1 coordinate 4,066, forward strand.
TCGTAGGAGATGTTTATGGCACAGTCGCCCATTGCGAGCTTTTCATCGTCGCGGATGAGGATCATACAGGAGGAGACAAGGTTTGCGCCCTCCCGGGTCTTGACAAGCTGGAGAGCGGGGCGCACGGTGTCGGCGGTGGAATAGGTTGCGCCGCCGAGCAGGGCGTCGGCCAGACCTTCCTTGACCAGCATTGTGCCGAAGTAGTTAGGCTTGAGAAGCAGTTCACGGGCTTCCTCAGCAGTGGCCTTGCCCTTGCGCAGCTCCACAAAATCATCTACAAGCTTATCCATATCAGGATAAGAAGCGGGGTCGATGATCTCCAGGCCGTCGATGTCGAAACCGCCATCAGCAGCCGCAGCCGTGACCTCGTCCACATTGCCGATGAGCACGGGGGTGAGGAAACCGTCCTGCTTCAGACGTGAAGCGGCTTCAAGGATGCGCTTGTCGGTGCCCTCCGTGAATACAAGCTTCCGGGGGTTGTCTTTGAGAAGCTCAACAAGACTGTCGAGAAACTCGGGAGCCTTGTTCTGTGCAGCGGTGCTTTCTTCCGCCCAGATCTGGCAGGACAGGGTTAGAATCATCAGAAGCGCCAGAATCAGGCCCATATATTTCTTCCATCTTTTCATAATAATCCTCCTCGTCATAAAAGCTGGCCCAAAAAACTGTAAACACCTGTTTTCTGTCTCTTATCATAACAGGTTTTCATCAAATCTTACAGACTCACTATGTAAGGTTTTTTCCGGGTACATTCGGATTACAGTTCAGAGGCTCGTCACCGGCCCGGGAGCCATCCCGCTGCACCATCGTAACGGAAAAACATGAAAACGGCAGGATCTTTCCGGCGTGGGTAGTCAGGACTCAAAAAAACATGTATAACAGTATATATGCATTATGCAGGCGAAGAACTGTCCGTGTGGATGGAAACGCCTGACAGGAAAACTGATCAAAAAACGGAACAGGAAAGGCTGGAGGAGACAGTATGAAATATTTAAAAAAACTGATGGACAGTTACAAATACAATAAAAGCAAAAAGGTGGCCGTGATCTTTATGATTCTGCATGTACTGGTTATCCTTACAGCGATCCGCTGCCTTCTGACACAGAACTATGAGAGTTTCGCGATCTGCATCCTTGTGCTGATTCTCTTCCTCGCGCCGGCTTTTCTGGAAGACAAGCTGCACATCAAGATCCCGCCGCTCTTCATGATTATCATTTTGCTCTTTATTTTTGCGGCTGAGATTCTTGGAGAGGTAAACCATTACTACACAAAGATCCCGGGGTGGGATACGATCCTGCACACCATGAACGGATTTCTCTGCGCGGCGATCGGTTTCTCACTGGTCTATCTGTTGAACAGAGGCAGTAAGAACGTGAATCTGTCACCGTTTTACCTGACTCTCGTCGCCTTCTGCTTTTCCATGACGATCGGCGTTGTATGGGAATTCTTCGAATTCGGGATGGATCAGCTTTTCTATGTGGACATGCAGAAGGATTTTACCGTGACAACATTTGGATCTGTATCGCTTGATCCTGAACAGGACCAAAACGTCATTAAAGTGAAGGACATCACCGGAACAACGATTTCGACAGCATCCGGGGAGGTTTATACGGTAGAGGACGGATATCTGGATATCGGAATCATCGATTCCATGAAAGACCTGCTGGTCAACCTGGTCGGTGCGGTTGTGTTCTCGATTATCGGTTACGTCACGCTGAAGTCGTCAAAGGCAAACAAGGTGGCGGAGAGCTTCATGATCAAACCGACAGATCCGGAGGATGATACGGGGGAGCATGGCGAAGATGCTCCCGGGAATGGCGAAAAAACATAAGCGATTTTTGTACAGATTCTAAGCACAGGGTGCAGGATCCTTATACAGGCAGATGGCAGAATGGAGCAGATGAAGAGGATACAGCGTCAATGAAGAAACCTTCACAGGAGAGGTGCGCAGGCTCAGGCAGATCATCATTAACATCCCCGGAAACGGCATCAACAGGGAAGACACAGAAAAAGCGGTCGATTGCGCTGGAGCTGTCCATCCTTTTTATCGGGCTGCTCCTTCTCATCATGGTCGCGATGCTCATCATGAATACCACTTATCTGACGCGGTTCTATGAACTGCGTCTTCAGGTTACCCTGAAAAATGCTTATCGGGAAGTGGATTCCCATGTTTCCACGTCACAGGGAGTGGATACGGATTATTTTGCGAATGAATTCCGGTCCCTCGAACGCTCCGGGAACATTGCGCTCGTCATTTCGGATCCGGAGTTTTCACCGGTCATCGAGGTGAGAAGGGAAGAGGACGACATCATGGCAGCCCGGCTTAATGCGTACAGCATGGGACTGGACCAGGAGGATGTCACCATCATAGAACAGACGGATGAATATATCATCCAGAAAAAGTCCGATGACAAGTATCAGATGGATTTCCTGGAAATGTGGGGAACACTCCCTTCAAGCGGATATCATTTTATGATGCGCATCCCGATGGACAGCATCCGTTTGAACGCCAGGATCTCCAGCGAATTTATCCTGTATACGATACTGCTCACGGGACTGGTGGGAGTCGTCCTGATAGGGTGGCTGTCACAGAGGATCGCCAGGCCGGTCAAGGAGCTGACCGTGCTTTCCGCCCGGATGGCAAACCTGGATTTTGACGCGAAGTATACCAGCGGCGGAAAGAATGAGATCGGCCAGCTGGGGGAGAATTTCAACCGGATGAGCGAGACGCTGGAGAATGTGATCTCGGAGCTGAAGACTGCGAACAATGAACTCCAGAAGAACCTGGACGAGAAAACAAAAATAGATGACATGCGCCGTGAGTTTCTCTCAAATGTCTCTCACGAGCTCAAGACGCCGCTTGCCCTGATCCAGGGCTATGCGGAAGGGCTGCAGGACAGTGTGGCGGACGATCCGGAATCGAGGGAATACTACTGTGAGGTGATCGTAGACGAGGCGGCAAAGATGAATGTCCTCGTACAGAAGCTTCTCACGCTGAACCAGCTGGAGTTTGGTGATGAGGAGGTGGAAATGGTGCGGTTTGACCTTGCAGAGCTCATCCGCGGGAAAGTCAACTCATCCAGGATACTGGCGGATCAGAAATGCGCCAGCCTGGAATATGACGGACCATCCCGGCTTGAGGTCTGGGGGGATGAGTTCATGGTGGAGGAGGTCCTCACAAACTACCTGAGCAACGCCATCAACCATGTAGATGACTGTGACAGCGGGCACTGCGGTTCCCACCGGCCGTCCTCGCCGGCAGTAAGCGCCGGAAATGACGGCGGCGAAGGTGATAAGGGTTCCGGAGAGGGAAACCGCAGGATTGTCGTCAGCGCACGGGTGGATGAGACTGCCTCAAAGGTCCACGTGAGTGTCTACAATTCGGGAAGCCATATCCCCGATGAGGATCTGGATCAGGTCTGGGAAAAGTTCTTCAAGGTGGATAAGGCACGCACCCGGGAATATGGCGGAAGTGGAGTCGGCCTTTCCATCGTCCGTGCGATCATGGAATCTTTCCATCAGGATTTCGGCGTCAGAAATGTTGAAGACGGTGTGGAGTTCTGGTTTGAGCTGGACTATGCCGGATCGAAGGAGCCTTCCGCGCTGGCCGCAGGCCGGCAGGACTCAGGTGCGGAATCCGGCATGTCCTCATCAGAGGGCCGGAAGGAACGCCGCGCCCGGGAGGCGGCCGAGAAGGAAGCCCTGAAACGGATGAAGAAGGAGATGCAGAAGGAAGACGAGGCGGTGGATGCCGAGTGGGTGAGTACTTCCCGTCTGAAGTGACCGGGGGTGAAGATGAAACAGCGTGAGAGAGAACAGAAAGTGGTCGTGATCGGGGCAGGCGCGGCCGGAATGATGGCAGCCTGTGCGGCCGCCTCCCGCGGGGCGAAGGTTGTCATTTTCGAGAAGAATGAGAAGGCCGGAAAAAAGCTCTACATCACAGGCAAGGGAAGATGCAACTTCACGAATGTCTGCGAGACGGAGGACTTTTTTCCGAATGTTGTGCGCAATCCCAGTTTTCTCTATTCCTCTGTCTACTGTTTTGACGCGCATGCGGTTGTGGAATGGTTTGAAGAGCATGGAGTGAAGACAAAGGTTGAACGGGGGATGAGGGCATTTCCTTTCAGCGACCATGCGTCTGACATCACGAGATGTCTGGAGAAAGAGCTGGAGCGTCTGGGCGTGGAGGTGCGGTTTTCCTCGGAGGTGAAGGAACTCATCATTGAAACGGAGAATGCTCCGGCAAAGGCGGATGTCGATTCAGCACCCCGGAAAAAACAGAGAGCAGCTCTTCGACGGGCGGAAGGTGTCCTGCTTGCGGATGGGAGGAAGATCTTCTCGGACAGTGTCATCGTCGCAACCGGCGGCCTTTCCTATCCGTCAACCGGCTCTACCGGAGACGGATACCGGTTTGCCCGCTCGGCAGGACACACTGTAAGTACACTGTCGCCGTCTCTGGTTCCCTTCAATGTCAGGGAAAAGGATATCCTGCAGCTGCAGGGGCTGTCATTAAAGAATGTAACCTTCACCGTCCTGGACGGGAAGAAAAAGCTGTTCCACGATATGGGGGAGATGATGTTCACCCATTTCGGAGTGACAGGCCCGCTGATTCTGAGCGCCAGCGCGCTGGTGCAGGATCAGATCGCGAAGGGGCCGCTTGCGGCGTTCATCGATCTGAAGCCGGCGCTCTCGCAGGAGAAGCTGGATGCGAGGATCCTGAGGGAGATGGAGGCAAACCGGAACCGGTCGATCAGGAACGCTGTCAGGAACCTGTATCCGGCGAGGCTGGTGCCCGTAATCCTGGACAGGGCCGGGATCGACGCGCTAAGGCCGGTGCATGATATCACGGCTGCCGAGAGAAGAGAACTGGTCCTGAAGACGAAACGGCTGGACCTGACGCTCATATCCCTCCGCACTTTCCAGGAAGCGGTCATCACCCGGGGCGGGGTTGATGTCCGGCAGGTCGATCCCGGAACCATGGAGTCGAGGCTGGTAAAGGGACTGTACTTCGCGGGCGAGGTTCTGGATGTGGATGCCATGACCGGCGGTTTCAATCTGCAGATAGCCTGGTCGACCGGAAGGGCAGCCGGAGAGGCGGCCGCCCTCAGTCCGGGTCTGGCCTGAATTGTGATTCGTTGCGACAGTCAAAACGTCAGGAAAACATAAGCTGATCACACAGCAAACACTGTGGGATCGCCTGGAGAAGATGTTGAAAACCAACATCTGTGATAAAAGAAAAGACCGGCAGAAAACGCAGGCCGGAAGCGGAGGTAAATATGAGTTTCAATATTGCGATTGACGGCCCTGCGGGAGCGGGAAAGAGCTCGGCGGCAAAGCTCGCCGCGAAGGAACTGGGATTTATCTATGTGGATACGGGTGCCATGTACCGTACCATCGCCCTGTACCTGCTGCAGAACCATGTTGACATCGATAAGGAAGAAGATCTGAAAGAAGCTCTGGATCATATCGATGTGAGCATGTCCTATGAGGGCGGCGTGCAGCATATGTTCCTCAACGGCGAAGATGTGTCCGGCCTGATCCGGACGCAGGAGGTGTCTGACATGGCTTCCAGGTCGTCCGCGCATCCCGCGGTGCGGGAGAAGCTGCTCAGTCTTCAGAGAGAGCTGGCCGCGAAAGAGGATGTGCTGATGGACGGAAGAGATATCGGAACGGCAATCCTTCCGGACGCAGATCTGAAGATCTTCCTCACCGCGAGTACTCAGGAGCGCGCGATGAGGAGGTACAGAGAACTCACGCAAAAGGGCGATTCGTGTTCGCTTGAAGAGATCCGCAGACAGATCGAGGAGAGAGATTACAGGGATTCGCATCGTGAGACATCTCCTCTCACAAAGGCAGAGGACGCGGTTCTGCTGGATACTTCCGACATGACTCTGGAGGAGGCTGCTGCGGCAATTGTGTCTATGGCAAAGGAGCAGATGGATGTCTGAATCAGTGGAAAAGATCAGCGCCCGGGAGAAAGTATCGGAACTGGAAAGAATTAGCAGGGATCCGGAGAATGTCCTGAAGGGAGATCTGTGGATCTCACCGGATGGCTGCAGTGCGTTGTACCAGGCAAAGAGCGCGGGCTTCTGCTTCGGGGTGCGGCGTGCTGTCGAAACGGTCCTGGAGCTGGCCGAATCCGGTGTTTCGCCGATCTACACTTACGGACCGATTATCCACAATGAGATCGTTGTGCGTGATCTGGAAAAGAAGGGAGTCCGTGTAATCCGTTCTCCGGAAGAGCTTTCCGGACTCAGGGAGGGAACCGTTGTCATCCGGTCCCATGGCGTAGGCAGGGAGGTTTATTCGGCAATCAGGGAGAACGGCCTTTGCGTGGTGGATGCCACCTGTCCCTTTGTTCGTAAAATCCACAGAATCGTCGAGGAGAAGGGCAGGGAAGGATATGAAGTGATCATCATCGGTTCGGCTTCGCATCCCGAGGTGGAGGGAATCCGGGGATGGACCACAGGGGAGGTTACGGTGGTCGAAACGCAGGAAGACGCGATGGCCTATGTTCCTGAAACAGACAAACCTCTGTGCATTGTCAGCCAGACCACATTCAACCTGAAGAAATTTCATAAATTTGTTGAAATTATAAAAGGTTTGCGTTATCATGAATTTGCTGTATTGAATACTATATGCAATGCAACGGAAGAAAGGCAGACAGAGGCAAGATCAATCGCCCGGCTCGCGGATGTGATGTTTGTGATCGGGGGAAAACACAGTTCAAATACACAGAAGTTGTATGAGATATGCAGGAAAGAGTGCGAAAACACCTTTTTTGTTCAGGCTTTCGATGATTTGAATCTCCGTCTGGTGCCATTCAGGGGCATCGTTGGTATCTCAGCAGGGGCATCCACCCCAAACATATTAATCGAGGAGGTTTCAAACCTATGTCGGAAGACAATTTTGAGCAGATGCTGAATGATTACAGCAAAACGATTCACACTGGTGAAGTTGTTGAGGGAGAAGTGATTGATGTCACACCGGATCAGATCATCCTCAACATCCACAGCAAGTCGGACGGAATCATCACGAAGAATGAGTATTCGAATGATTCCAGCATCGATCTGACAGAGGTTGTCAAGGTCGGCGATACCATGGAAGCGAAGGTCATGAAGGTCAACGACGGCGAAGGCCAGACTCTTCTTACCTATAAGAGGCTTGCTGCGGAGAAAGGCAACAAGCGTCTTGAGGAGGCGTTCAACAACCATGAGGTTCTGAAGGCTCCGGTTGTCCAGGTTCCGAATGGCGGTCTCGTTGCCGTAGTCGACGGCGCGCGTGTCTTCATCCCGGCTTCTCTGGTTTCTGATACCTACGAGAAGAATCTGGAGAGATATAACGGCCAGGAGATTGAGTTCGTCGTGACGGAGTTCAATCCGCGCAGGCACCGCATCATCGGCGACCGCAAGCAGATCCTTGTTGACCGCAAGAAGGAGCTTCAGAAGGAGCTGTTTGAGCGCATCCATATCGGCGATACCGTTACGGGCGTTGTGAAGAATGTCACGGATTTCGGTGCGTTCATCGATCTGGGCGGCGCGGACGGACTGCTTCACATCTCCGAGATGAGCTGGGGC
>ONVT01000133.1 GCA_900321365.1 uncultured Eubacteriales bacterium
TAAAATAGCATTTGACAGTTCCTTAAAGACTCTGTTGACAGAACCTGACAAATCTGACAAGGGAAAGAAAATCATAAGGAGAAAGGAGGAATTTATCAGGGACATGAAACCTGCAGGAAAGGTTCTGGGGTTTCGTGAAGAAGGATTGAAGGGACTTCATTTCTATATCAAGGGGCTGGAATTTCCGGTTGTTGCCGCGGAGTACTCCGAACGGGACAAAGGGATGTTTCGATATCTGGATACGGAAGTGAAGGAAGGACGGATGAACAGTGAAGAGATCTGTCAATGGTGTATCAGCCATAAGATTTACTTCAGCCTCCTGTACGGAATCCGGCGGTGGCATGTTTTCCGGAATCCCGGAAAAACATGGAGATTTCTTCAAATGCGGGTGAGATTAAAGAATTATGCTGTCAGGCAGGAATACCAGACAGCCTCCAGTATGTAACGAGGTGACCAGTGAACAGAAACAGAATAAACAACCCAGTATAAGACTGCGGCAGATGAGCCGCAGTCTTTTCACGTCAGTGGATCCTGGCGACGCTCCTGCTGATGGTGTCTCACGGAGGCGGTCCCTCAGCTGCGGGGCGGTGGAGGTGTATTTCACAGTTCTTCATCGATCAGCCTGCGCACAAACTGTCCCATACTCCCGTATGTCAGGTCATCCAGAAGGGAGGAGCCAAGACTGCGCACCGAGACAGACGGCAGATACAGGCGGATCATGGAACGCTTCAGATCCTCCATGGACAGTGCCTCCAGGTTTTTCTCAAACTGGGAAACCTTGGATCTGGAGACCGGATCCGGCAGAAGCGGGAGAAATGACCGGGTACACATCTTCAGCAGTTCCGGGATATCCTTGATCTGGTCGCCGATATCCAGGATGATTGCCTGATATTCACCGGCCTGTGAAAGTGCCGCGAAGAACTGCATCCACTGCGCGGCGCCGGTTTCTCTCAGATCCTCCGGGAAAAATGACGGCGGGCAGATATCCAGCATTCCGAAACTCTTGACAATGCTCTCCAGCCTTGCCCGGAGATTCTCTCTCTCGGAATGCTCTGAGAACATCAGATCAGCGAGGTCCTCCCTCCAGTTTGCCTGCAGGAGCCCTTCCAGTCCGCTGCAGTTCTCCATATTCAGATAAAGTGTTTTTCCCGAATGCGCGAAGGCCTGTGCCAGAGTCAGGCAGAACATTGTTTTTCCGCATCTCGCGATGGGAGAGTATACGCCGTACAGGCGGCAGTCTCCCAGAGAATCCTTCATCTGGGCATATGCTTCCCCCGCATAACTGCAGACAAGCCGCGCGATGGTATCCGAATCCTGGTATTTGTCGATGAAGGGATCATTTCCCTCCAGATTGGGAGCTTCTCCGTCTGAAAGGATGATGATTCTGCGTACATTCAGACTGCGGACCTCCTCGTTCATCGCGTCGGCAGAGATCAGCAGAATCTCAATCTCATGTCCCTTCGCGTACTCGATCAGGCTTTCCAGTTTTGTAAATGCCATCACGCGGAAGGGAAGGCCGGCTTTCTGGTTCAGGTAGTCTGCGAGGTGGACGACATACGCTTCCTCAAGATCACAGATTGCAAAGAGTTTCTTTTCCCGTTTCATGGAAACCTCCTTTCTTTTTCATTACAGATGCTATAGCTGATGACAGAGTTCTTTTTTCTTTGTCGTTTGCTTCGTCGGATTCGTGCAGATTGTCGTCGGATGCAGGGCGGAGGAAGGAAGCGCAGCGCTCTGCGCTGACTGGCGACAACGCAGCAGCTGACGGCTGTCAGGCAGAAGGGGTACACAGGACCACGAAAAGCGCGAAAAGGATGGGGACAGCGAGGCAGAACTCACCGGAATCGTTCCCGGAAGGGTTCAGGGCGTGACTGCGGTATGCGCCGGGCTTTCCATTGATTATGGCGTGCCCGATATACCGGTACAGATATCCAAAACGTCTTGTGAGGCTGCGCCTCCGGATCACAAGGACCGCTGACCAGATGGCGGCGATGATCAGCGTGTACCAGATGAGAGTGAGACACTGCCGTGCCCCAAGCTGAAGGCCGATCACCGAGAGCAGCTTCACGTCTCCGCCACCGATCATTTTCAGAACAGCAAGAACTCCGAAAAGAAGCCAGGGAAGCAGGAAGCCCGCACAGCCGTCTGCAAGAGAAGTGAATATGGCATGGGCCTTTCCGGAGGAGGAAAATGAGCCGCCGTCTGATAACAGGTACAGAATAAGCTGCTGAAACCGTGAGAGAAGTACGCCGCTCAGGCCGCACAGAATCAGCGGATTCGGGATACGTTTTGTCTTAAGATCACAGAGGGCACAGGCCATGACAAAGGGAAGAAGGAACAGAATACCCATAGGAGGTCTCCTTTTGCGGTTACAAGCCACACCCCCGCCGCGCCATGGCTGTGACCTGTATATTTAGGATTGAAATCCAGAAAAGAGAAGAAACGGAAAGAAAGTCACATAAAATATGATGCAAAGACATGCATTTGATATGCAATATTTAAGATGACAACATCATATCATATTTCGTAGAAAAAGCAAGTAAAAAAGCGAGACTTGACTTTAGCGCATGAAATGAGATAATAGGCATGACACTTCAATGCTGTAAAGCACTGCTGATTCAAAGTTTCAAATAACAGTGAAGGAGGAGGTATGAATCAATCGGCAAAAAAACGGCTGGCTCTGATCCTGTTTGCAGGACTTCTCGCCGCTCTGTTCCTGGCGATGCCTGCACTGGCAGAAGAAGCGGCGGAGGGGGCTGCAACCAGCTCGCGTTACTATAATTCTTTCTGGGCACTGGTCCCGCCCCTTGTGGCGATCATCCTGGCCCTGATCACGAAGGAAGTGTATTCTTCTCTGTTCATCGGAATTGTCGTCGGTGGCGTTCTCGCGGCGAACGGAAACTTTGCGCTCACACTGGAGAATATCTTCAATAACGGGATTGTCGCGTCCATTGCCGATCCCTACAATGTCGGTATCCTGGTGTTCCTGGTCATGCTCGGCTCGATCGTTGCCCTTATGAACAAGGCCGGCGGATCCGCGGCGTTCGGCCGCTGGGCGGAGGATCATATCAAAACGCGAATGGGTGCGCAGCTTGCCACGATCGTGCTTGGAGTCCTGATCTTTATCGATGACTACTTCAACTGCCTGACCGTAGGATCAGTCATGCGCCCTGTCACGGACCGCCATAAGATCTCCAGGGCGAAGCTTGCCTACCTGATCGATGCCACTGCGGCGCCGGTATGTATCATTGCCCCGATCTCATCGTGGGCGGCGGCGGTCTCCGGCTTCGTGTCGGACGGTTCCGGACTTGCACTGTTCATCCGGACGATCCCCTACAATTTCTATGCGCTTCTGACCATCGCCATGATGCTGACTCTTACGATCAGAAATACGGACTTCGGGCCGATGATGAAGTATGAGAAGAATGCGAAGGCCGGTGATATCTTCTCCGGCGCAAATCCGTATGCGAATCAGACCGATGAGGTTCCGGAGGGCAAAGGCCGTGTGATCGATCTGGTGCTTCCGATTATTGTTCTTGTTGTCTGCTGCGTGATCGGCATGATCTATACCGGCGGATTCTTCAGCGGAACGAACTTTATCGAAGCATTTTCGAATTCGGACGCGTCAGTCGGCCTGATGCTCGGTTCGGCCTTTGGCCTGCTGTTCGCGATTATCTATTATGTCGCGCGCAGATCCTTCTCCTTCCGTGAAGCCATGGGTTGTATTCCGGAAGGTTTTAAGGCGATGGTTCCCGCGATTATGATCCTTATATTCGCATGGTCCCTCAAGAACATGACTTCGACCCTCGGAGCGGACGTCTATGTCGCGGGCGTGATTGAGGGCTCGGCAAAGGGACTTCAGATGTTCCTGCCGGCTGTCATCTTCCTGATCGCGGTCGGCCTCAGTTTTGCGACCGGTACCAGCTGGGGAACCTTCGGTATCCTGATCCCGATCGTTCTGGAGGCGTTCCCGTGGTCCGAGGGCAATCCGATCTCGATCGTCTGTGTCGCTGCCTGCATGGCCGGCGCTGTCTGCGGCGACCACTGCAGCCCGATTTCCGATACGACCATCATGTCCTCGGCAGGCGCTCAGTGTGAGCATGTCAACCACGTTTCGACGCAGCTGCCCTATGCGCTGACCTGTGCCCTGGTGTCAGCGGTCGGCTACCTGGTTGCAGGCATATTCGCAGTAAACAATATTCCTGCGCTCATAGCCCTGCCGTTCGGACTCCTTCTTATGATCGTCGTCACGATGGCACTGGGTAAAAAGACCGATGACACTCCGGCGAATGCCGGAAGCTGAGGCATGAACCGTCAATGCTGATATTCTGCGGCCCGAAGCAGATGTATTCTGCATCGGGCCGTTCTACGGTCATACCTGGTTACAAGTTACATCCCCGCCGCTGCGACTTGTAACCAGGTATGAAGAAAAACTACTTTAGTACTTCAACTTTTTATGTTCTTTCGATATAATAGGTTTATCGGCCAGAAGCCATAATTTGATTTTAACTGCTGTCAAAGGAGGATTTGTTATGTTAAACATTGAGAAGCAGATCAATGGAGATGAAGCTACCGTTATTCTGGAGGGAAGGCTTGATACCACAACCGCTCCGCAGCTGGAGAATGAGCTGAAGAGCTTTATGGAATCTGTTACCAGCCTGGTATTCGATTTTGAAAAGCTGGAGTATATTTCTTCCGCCGGCCTTCGTGTACTGCTTACCGCGCAGAAGTTCATGTCAAAGAAGGGAAGCATGAAGCTGATCCATGTCAGGGAAGATGTCAATGAGATCTTTGATGTGACCGGATTCTCGGATATCCTTACGATCGAGTAAGGAACTGTTCAGTAATAACTTGTGAAGATTGCGCAGGATATTCCTAACCTTAATCTGTAAGGAGGTGAGGATCAGCTTCCATGCATAAGAAGAATCTGAAGATTCTGGCTGTCGTAGATAATCTGTCACAGGTGCTTGAGAGCATCGACACGCAGCTGGAGGCAGAAGGCTGTCCGCCGAAAACAAAGATGCAGATCGATGTCGCTGTTGAGGAACTGTTCGTCAACATTGCGAACTATGCCTATTCACCGGATATCGGCGACGCGGACATCAGCGTGGAGATTACAGATACCTGCCCGATTCCGGAGGAGGCGCGCAAGGGTATGTCCCCGAAAGAGCTGAAAGGAAAGTGGATTCTCGTTACGCTGTCCGACTCCGGCATGCCGTTTGACCCGCTTCAGAAGGGAGATCCGGATGTGACGCTCCCCGCTCAGGAGAGAAGAATCGGCGGACTTGGGATCTTTATGGTGAAGAAGAGTATGGACCACATGTACTACGAGTATAAGGACGGCAAGAATCATATCAGTATCTGTAAAAAGTTAAGCCCGGTTTGATCTGTTTCCGACGAGAGGCGGAGAGGAGTACAATTTTGCGGAGTACTCTTTATTGATTTCCGGTTCCGCGCCGGTATGGAGTAGAGAATGGCAGATATAGGCGTGCTGGGTGCCGGAACGTGGGGGATGGCGCTGACCAGGATGCTTTCAAGGACTGGCCATCATGTGACGGTCTGGTCGGCACTTTCAGAAGAGATTGAAGCGTACAGGAAGACGAGGAGACAGCCGAATCTTCCCGGGATGGTTATCCCGGATGAGGTCTGTTTCACTGCCTCCATTGAGGAGGTGTGCACATCAAAGGATCTTCTGCTTTTTGTGGTACCATCTGTATTTGTCCGCCAGACCGCGGCAAAGGCAGCGCCTTATATTCCTGACGGACAGCTTATCGTGGACGCGGCAAAGGGAATCGAGAGCGGAACATTGATGACTCTGACCGGCATTATTGCCGATGAGCTTGGAAAAGCCGGGAAGAGAGGACGCCTTGTGGCGCTGTCCGGTCCTACCCACGCAGAGGAAGTCGCGAA
>ONVT01000070.1 GCA_900321365.1 uncultured Eubacteriales bacterium
CGCTCTTCTGCTTTTTAAACTGGTGGTAATACTCACCGACCATCTGCCTGATCTGCTGCCTTGCTTCAGATTCATCTTTCCACATGGAAATTCCTGCTCCTCTTCTGTTTTCATCTCATCACAGATGTTGGTTTTCAACATCTTCTTCCGACGATTTCACAGCGTTTGCTGTGTAATCATCTTCAAATGTTTGTTTCCTGATATTTCTCATCTATTACAAAGGTTTTCATCACTGGTAATATCTGACATACAGATACGATCTATGTGGCTTCTCACGTTCTGCCCGTTTCAGCGCTTTCCCGCCGCGCGCTGCAGATCACTCCGCTCACGCACTTCACCACAAGCACCACCAGCAATGCGATAAGAGCGACATGATAATTCATCACAACCTCGCCGGCCCATTTCAGATCGAAACAGATGCAAATGAAACCAAACAGTATGATCCAGCTCAGGCAGTCATGCTCCTTCGCACTCAGAAACAGAACAATCGCCGGGAGAATATAAAGGATATTATAATACCCGGAGTGCGACGGCAGGATGATCAGAACCAGCGAAACCACGAGGATCTTCTCCCACTCCCTCTTCAGCAGTGGCGCGGCCACAAGCAGCGCCAGGCACACAATTCTTGTAACCCAGGTCGTAATTATATGCAGCGCTTGTGACGGCACAGGATAATACCGAAGGATTGCCGCATAAATTGTGCATCCATCCGAGCTGTCATATGCCCGAAGATTCTCCTGAACATTCTGTATCATAAGGGGGATATTCGAAAATCCTCCCTTGAAAAACAGGAAGGGGAGGAAAAAGAACAGCAGCCCGTAAATGACCGCGTGCACAGCATCTGACCAGGATTTTCTGTAAATCAGCAGAATACCAAACAGAGCCGGCGTAATCTTAAACGCGGCCGCCACTGCCAGCGACATCAGTGCAAGTTCCCTGATTACCCTGTTCTCACTGCGATAATAGAAGATATAAAAGCCCAGGAAGAAGACCGTCGGAATGATGGTATTTCCCCGCTCAATCGAGAACAGCATCGGCGCGCTGAGCAGAAGAGAAACTGCAAGCAGACGTTTTTCCATGGGCGAGGCGAGTGCATTTGACCGGAACAACTCAAACAACGCCAACAGAAGAATGATCAGGATAATAATGAACATGATCAGAAATTCCTGCTCCGTGTACATGAGAAAGAACTGATTCCGATCATAGTACGGCTGCATGTCGACGAGCCGGGAAAAGAAATACATCAGCATGTATGGCAGAGGTGGGTAAGCCCGCTCGCCCAGGCCGATGTACATGACATTCGCGTAAACATTTCGCTGCGACGAATAGCCAACAACGTTCAACATATCCGCCATAAAGTTTTCGCAGTCAGCAAAGAAAAGTGTGAACTGTCTGGACTCCTTTCCACCCAGAACGCATCCGACAGTCCAAAGCAGAAATGATCCCAGCGTCACCACTATAAAAATGCGCCGCAACAGCCTTCCTCGCTGCTCCGGATTCTTCCAGTCGTAACGGCTTCCTATTCCCATTTTTCCGCCTTTCTCTTTAACTGCCAGGAAATCATCTCCTTGATTCCCTCCTCAAAGGAGACTTTTCTTTCAAATCCGATTTGTTTCAAAGATTCGACATCCGCCTGCAGATACATGACCTGTTTGTCGTTGTAAGGCCGCCTTCCGAAGCCGATCTCCTTCGTATATCCGGTGACTTCAGCAATCTTTTCGATGTATTCCCTCAGCGGATGGACCTCTCCGCTCCCAATCATGTAGATACTTCCGCTCTCACCCCTCTGCGCCGAAAGCAGGATCGCCCTCGCCGCGTCATCCGAGTAAATGTAATCCCACATCTGGTCACACGGGGTAAATTCAGTCTCCTCATCCGCCATCATCCGGATCACTGCCGTGCTGATCAGGGTCTGATCTCTGTCATAGGGGCCATAGACACTCAGAACGCGGCACCAGATATGGCGAAGGCCCAGCTGCTCACAGGCCAGCCGGGTCATCTGGCCGGCACAGAGCTTTGTGATGCCGTAGCCCGTCTCCGGAAATGCAGGCGTATCCGATGACAACACGCCTTCCACCCTGCCATACTCCGCCTGGGAACCTGTCCCGACAAATGTGCCGCATCCCAGATCTCTCGCAAACTTCACCGCGGCGAGAGACGCCCTGATATTGTCCAGCTGGAGATTCAGGTTGTCCCTGTCCCTGCCGAACGGAGCCATCCAGGCCAGGTGAAAGAAGAATTCATAGTCATCCCTTCTGGTTTCATCCTTCTCTTCTGGCATTCCGTCATTGCTCTTATCCCCTGACGTTATGTCAGCATTCTTTTCTGGTTCTACCTTTTCACAGTCTATAATACTGACATCTCTTTCCCCAAACGCTTTACTATCATGACCGATCCCGGTTTTCTCCAGCTCCTCCATGGCATGGTCATATTCATCCAGATCCAGCCGGAGTACTCTGCAGTGATCCATCCGCTCAAGCTCAGCCGCTCTTGGTGAAGATCTGTGGACGACTGCCAGCACCTCATATCCGGATTCGATGCACACATGAATCAATGAGCGCCCGATCGCGCCGGTCGCGCCGGTGATGACGACTTTTTTCATGGCAGCCCCTTCCTCTTTCTGCGCTCACCCCAGAATAATCTCTGCAATCTCCATCGGCGTGGCCGCCACGCCTGCACACGGATACTCCGCAGCGTCCTCCTTCGTCCTGAAGCCGAAGCCATAGGTCACCGCAATGAACGGCGTTCCGGCAGTGGCCGCACCCTTCGCGTCATTGTCGGTATCCCCGATCAGCACGCTGTCATAATTCGAAGCGCCCATTTCTTCCTGGCACATCCGGATGATATCTTCTTTTTTCAGGACATTGTTGTTATCCGCCCCATGAATCGGGTCGCAGTACCTGTCGAATCCAAAATGCTTAAGGAGTGTCAGCGCGTAATCCTCGCGTTTATAAGTCGCCACCGCCATTCTGACACCGTGTTCCTTCAGTACTCTGCAGAGATCATAGATTCCCTCATACGGCTCGGCGAGCAGCAGCGCAGTGTTCTTATAATAATCGCGGAAAATGTTCGCGGCTTTCTGCGCAGTCTCCCGGTCGCATCCATAATGTCTCATGAAAGAGAGCTGAATCGGAGGACCGACAAAAGTCAGCAGGGTCTCGTAAGGCAACTCTCCGTATCCCATCTCCCCGGCAGTATATTTCACACTTTCGAGGATTCCCTCCTTCGTATTCAGAAGCGTGCCATCCAGATCAAATATCACATTCCTGTACTGCATAAATCCAGGATACCTCTTATGCCTTCCTGACATTTTGACTATTTATCAACCAGCGCGTCCCGGTTTTGGCATCATGTCGTATACTTAATTTTCTCAAACTCTTCCCTGTCCAGGAACGGCGCCATGTCGTCCAGCGACGGCGAGACGATCCGCCCGTCCGGAAGCACCTTCGACGAGGACTTCGGCTCAAAATTCTGATCCGGATCCACGACCGCTTCACAGATGCACGGGCCGTCGCAGTTCAGCGCAGCTTCCAGAACCTGACCGGCTTCCATCTCCTTCTCGATCCGGAAGTATCTGATGCCAAATGCCCCCGCCAGCTTTTCAAAGTCGGGGAATCCGACGCCGCTCTCGCTGTCGATTCCGATGAACGGCGGCTGGAAAAGGTTGCGCTGGGTCTGCCGGATCGAAAGATATCCATTGTTATTCAGAATGATCAGCTTCAGATTCAGCCTGTTGTGCGCCACCGTGGCGAGCTCCTGGACATTCATCATCAGACTGCCGTCGCCGTCAATGCAGACCGTCCGCCTGCTGTTGTCGGAGACCGCGACGCCGAGCGCCGCAGGGAATCCGTATCCCATCGCGGCGCAGCCGGAATTCGTGAACATACGCTGCCCCTGTTTGACCTTCGCAGCCTGGAACGTGATAACGCACGCGGAGCCGTTTCCGCAGATAATCCGGTCCTCCGAAGTCAGATGTTCGAACAGCGTGTCAATAAAAACATACGGGTTAATCAGACTTCCCCCGCGATACTCAGGGCAAGCCGCCAAAGTGTTTCCATTCTCTTCCGGCCGGGCCGTCGGAGAATTGTCATGA
>ONVT01000024.1 GCA_900321365.1 uncultured Eubacteriales bacterium
CTTATACAGATTGCGCAGGATTTTCCTTCGAGTGTGCCAGGCAAAAAAGCCGCGCATAGCGGGCTATGTAAGGTTTTTTTGCCTGGTGCTATCGGAGGAAAAGACAAGCAAGATGTATAAGTTATTTATGTACAGGTCCTAACGTCAGGTTCAGGGGTTACAAGCCACGCCCCCGCCACCCCCGTGGCTGAGGGTGTGGGTTGTATCCCCTGAACCGTTCCTTCTGCAGGAAAGAGCCGGGCTAAAACGCCCGGCTCTGATATCTTCATTGGAATCCGGAAACTCAGTTCCTCTTCACCCGGATCTTGTAGATCAGCACCCACAGTCCGGAGATCAGGAAATACGCCGCCGCAGCTCCGCGGGCTGCAAGTCCGATATAATCGTTCGGCGCCATCGGAATCATGAGCGCGACACACGCTGCCGTGCACATAAGTGAGAGGAATACCACGAATCCTGGCATCTTTCCGGGATCCGTTCCCTTCTTCGCGTTGCAGCTGACAACCTTCAGACAGAACATCCACTGGATAAAATACATGACCACAAAGACGGAAAGCACGATCATGACGATCAGCAGGATAACGCCCTGGATCAGTGAGGAATCAATGGAGCCCGTCTTTCTCTGGGCGCCCACCACCACAAAGTATACGGAGATGACCAGTCCCACTGCCAGCACCATGCAGGCGATGAGGAACTTCAGGACCATCATGACCCTGGCAAGCGCGTATCCGCCCATCGGGAACTGACGGCGCTTCGTGTCCGTGCGGAAGAACATCAGCCACAGTGCCAGACAGTACAGCACGTTCGGCACCAGGAAGACGATCGCGACGCCAAGCACGACAGCCTGGCCGAGCTGCACGACGATCTCCTGCACATTCACGACCATCTTCACCATCTGTGAGGAGAGCTCCGTGACCGTCTGTGTGAAGAAATTCGTTCCCGCTCCGGAAAGGATGTTTGCAAGCATGACATCCGATTCCATAATGTTGCGGAGCGCGTTCCCGCAGAAAATGTTATACGCATTCAGCGCAAGCATCGCGGTAAATGCCAGGGCCATCAGGAAGAACGTCACGCTCTTCACTCTCTTGCGGGCCCGGACCATGAAGACCTTGCTGCCCCCGGCACTCTCACGTCTGCCGTAATCCGTACGACCGCCCTGCGCAGAAGCGTCCTGCCCGCCCGGCTGGCGGTATCCGTAGCCGGCGCTTCCATACTGATCCCTCTGGGGAGCACCGTAAGTGCCGCCCTGGCCATAGGTGCCTCCGGTCACGCCCTCGCGCTGCTGCGCGCGTCTGCCTTCACGTCTGGCCTCATACTGGGTTCTGGCGCCATAGGTCTGGCCTCTGCCTACATCCTGCCGCCAGTCTTCGCCATAGCCGGGAGTCATGTCAGGGGCTGAATAGGTGTTCTCTGAGCCTGTAAACTGCCCCGCCGGCGTCGTCTCGCCGAACTGGCTGTTCACAGGCACCTGTCCCGCAAACGCCGGTTCCTGGGTCACCATTTCTTCGTCTGCGGCACGCTGCTGATCCTGCGTCAGAGGAGTGGATGCTGCTTCCTCCTGCATAGCCCCGCCGGACGGAAGCTCTTCCTGCCCGGCTTCATTCGGGGAGTCCTGCAGATCGGATCCGGCAGCATTGTCAGACATACCCTCCTGAGATGCTTCGGCAGACACGCCGTCCTGAGACGCTTCGGCAGACACGCCGCCTGTGCCCTCCAGCGCAATCTCCTCTATCGTCACAGGTTCCTGTGTCGGTACCGGGTCGCCCAGCCTGTTTCCGCATACGGAACATGTAACAAGGGAATCCTCATTCTCATGTCCGCAGTACATGCATCTTTTCATATTCACTCTCCCGTGAAATAAACATACGATGTCCTTTTTTTGACATACTCTGCGCCATTATAACGCGAATCAAAGTGCATCGCAACCCAAAAAGACGTCGCGCCCACTTCAGAAGTCCGTCCGGCATGTCCCTGCACTCCGCCGGACGAAGCCCTGATCTGACATCGTATCACCCTGTACCCGCTCCTTACTGCTCCTCTTCCTGCACAAGCGCCTGCATGCCGCCCATGGTCTGAACCTGCACGCCGCCGTGGGACTGAACCTGCGCTCCCGGAGCCGTCCCCTGCGCCGCGGCACTGACCTGCGCTGCGGAAGCAGCCCTGGCGGCGGCCGCCGCCCTGGCAAAATCATCTCCTCCGGTCAGTCCGTCCTGCTGCATCATCTGGTTCATAACAGAGATATCGCTGGACACATCCCAGGCAGTCGACTGGAAGAATGAATCCAGGAACTTTTCAAACGCCTCATTGATGGTATCCAGGGAAGCCTCGATCTCACGTTTCGCGTTCTCGATATTCTCACCCTGCACCGTCTGCTTATCAAGCGTCGCGTAGGTATCCACCAGCTTCTGCGTGGTCGGAAGGTAATACTTCATGAGCCGGTGAAGGTCCGGCGCGCTCTCCGGTGCCGCCGCAACCCGGTCGAAGATGTTGGTCACGATCTTCTCCAGCCGGTTCAGCTTCTCGGTAAACACCGGATCCGGCACTTCCTCATTCTTCTGATGGATATGGGCAATGAAAGCCTTCCCTTCCTCGACCATCTCCGCGGTCTCCCGGTCAAGCCGCGCCGCCTCGCGCACACTCTCCTCCTGGCGCCTGGCGGCATTTTTCTCCATCTTCGAGTACTCTTTCAGGTCCTCCTGATTGAAGACACTCTGCGATGCCTGTTCCTGCCTGCGCTGCTCGTAATAACGCATCGTGGCAAGATACTGGTTATACGCCTCATGGCTTGTCATGAACGCGGTCTCTTCCTTGTCCATGTAGGTTTTTCCGGTAAAGATACCGTCGCGCACCATCGCCTGTATATCGTCGGCGACCCATTTCTCACTCTTGCCAAATGCGCTTGCGATCTCTTCGATCGTTATGGTATCTCTGCCCTCCATCATCTTCAGGATCTTCTTCGCGCGGTTGATCCTCCCGATCTTTTTGAAGCCCTTCACCATGTTCCAGCCGCTGAAGGCCGTCAGCGCGCCGAAGAAGATCGTGAATGCGCCTCCTGAGATGGCGATGCCTCCCGCGAAAATAATCCCGAAGAAACAAGTCGCAGCTGCTCCGATGGCCGCCCTGGCATACGCGCCTCCGGCGCTTACAACCCCGTCGTCCACCGTGCCGCTTCTCCTCGCAGCGTAGCTCTGTCCTTTGTATGCCTTCTTATCCTTCGCCTCCTGATAGCTGTTCTTCGTCTGTGAGCGGTAGGTCTTCGCGCCGTCTACGGTGAAAAAGGGCGTATTGAAGATGGAATCGTGAACAGCGTCCGCCGCCTCATTGAGGGCCTTCGTGATCTCACGGTTCAGCGAACCATAATCTCCGCTGGCAATGGACTTGTTGACGATATCCGCAATGTTGCTCACCGCCGCCACCGGATCAAGCTTTTCGTTTTTATCACCCATGATCGTCGCCTTCTTGGAGCTGTATAACTGTTTTTGTGTCCGGGTTACTGACTGACAGCTTCTCTGGATTCATGCAGAGCCGGTTTACCTTGATTTCTTCGACAGCTCCAGGAGTTTCGCCTTGAGTTCTGACTCCATCTTCGCCATCTCCTGCTCGGCGACCGCACGCTTCTGGCGGCCCTCCTCCTGGATCTTCAGCACATCATCCAGCGTTGTGATCAGTTCCGCATTTGTCTTCTTCAGAGTTTCAATATCCACAATACCCCGCTCAGACTCCTTCGCAGTCTCCACGGAAGCAACATGCAGCTGCTCCGCGTTCTTCTTCAGCAGATTGTTCGTCAGCTCCGAAACCTCATGCTGCGCCTTCGCC
Organism: uncultured Eubacteriales bacterium; assembly: GCA_900321365.1. The sequence continues at coordinate 3,814 of ONVT01000024.1, forward strand.
GCCTGGTTCGAATGCTCGACGCCCATGGCGATGACCATCTGATTCTTCCACAGCGGAATCGTGTTCACGATCGTGGACTGAATCTTCTCCGCCATCAGCGTGTCAGAATCCTGGACAAGACGGATCTGCGGACCGGTCTGGATCGCGATCTGGCGCGTCAGCTCCAGGTCATGGAGCTTCTTCTCGAAGCGGTCGCAGAGCGCTCCGAAATCCCTCGCGTTCTGGGCATCCTGCGCGTCCCCGGTCGCGGCAGCCTTTTCCTGCAGCTGCTTCAGCTCCCCGGCGCGCACCTCCGCCAGACGTTTCTTTCCGGCGGCGATGTACATGGACAGTTCCTTGAAATACTGAAGGTTCAGATCGTACATCTTGTCGAGGGTCGCCACATCCTTCAGCAGCTGGATCTGATGCCCCTCCAGGACATGCACGATGTCGTCCACCGATTTCTCGGTCTTCTCATACTTCGCCTTCATGGCGACAACCTTGTTCGTCTGCTTCTTGAAGAACTTGAAGATCCCGCCGTCGTCATCCTTGATATCGAAGTCTGTCAGCTCGGTGACCAGGCCGGAGATCATCTTCCCGACCTCCCCCATGTCCTTGTTCTTCACATTCTCAAGCGCGACATCGGAGAAGTCCGACATCTTCTTCTGGGTACCCGCGCCATACTGCATGATCGCGCTGGAATTATGCAGGTCGATTCTCTGCGCGAACGCGTCAATCTGCGCCTGCTCTTCCGGCGTGAAATAAACCTCCGCATCCTGCGCGGCCTGGGCTGCGCTTGCCGCCGGGCTTCCGCCAAATACACTGGCGGCAGACGGTGCCGGTGCTGTCGCAAACGCCGCGTTCACAGCCGCGCTCGCCGCCGGATCCACAGCCACTGCCGCAGCCGCTGTATTCAGGGAGGCTGCTGCTGCATTCATCATGTTGCCAGCGGCATCTGCAGCTGTATTCATCGCCTCACCTGCGACGCCTGCAGCCGCCTCCATGGAGATTCCGTTTGATGCGATGGTCGCATCCGCAATGTTTTGCACGTCGGACAGCACGCCCTGCGCCTGAGCGAGCGCATCCTGCGCCTGGCTGAGAGCGGCATTTGCGGCATCCGTCGGGGTCGGGGCACCACCCGTTTCCACAGCAGGAGCGGCCGCCGACTCATTTATCTCAGGAGCACCCTCCTCCCCAAAAGTCAGCGTGATCGGTGACGGAGACGGGATCGACTGGTCAAAAACCGGATTCTTTTCATCAGCCATATGCTTTTGTTCCTCCTCGCTTGTTTTTCACTATCCGCAGACTTTGCACATCCCGGAAAGAATGCCTGTCATCTCTCTCAGCGCGCTGATTCTGCAGGTGCCAGATTATATGTATTCTACCAATCGTATGATACACAAATGTCAATTCCGTGCCTTGCCCAGGTAGGCCTCCTTCACGACCGGATTCTCCGCGAGCTCGGAGCCCGCGCCGGACAGTGTGATCGAGCCGGTCTCCATGACATAGCCCATATCTGCGGCCTTCAGCGCCATGTTCGCGTTCTGCTCGACCAGAAGGATCGTCAGACCCATCTGATTGATCTCGTGGATGATCTCGAAGACCTCCTGTACGATGATCGGCGCAAGGCCCAGGGAAGGCTCATCCATCATGATCATCTTCGGACGGCTCATCAGGGCGCGCGCAATCGCGAGCATCTGCTGCTCGCCGCCGGACAGCGTACCTGCCGCCTGCCAGTGGCGCTCCTTCAGCCGGGGAAACAGGGTATACACCCAGTCGAGATCCTGCTGGATATCGTCATCTCTCAGATACGCCCCCATCCGGAGGTTTTCATAAACCGACAGGTTCACGAACACGCGGCGGCCTTCCGGGACCAGCGTGATTCCGTTCTTCACGATCTGCTCGGTACCCATGCCGACCAGCTCATTTCCCTCGAAGCGGATCGAACCGCCCGAGGCCTTTTCCAGCGCGACGATTGCGCGCAGCGTGGAGCTCTTGCCGGCGCCGTTCGCGCCGATCAGCGTCACAATCTCATGCTCCGGGACATCAAAGCTGATGCCTCGAACCGCCTGAATGCCGCCATAGGATACTTTCAGGTCGCGTACTTCCAGGAGATTCTTCGCGGGGCCGTCTCCCCTCTTTCCAAGATGATCCCAGCCGGCAGAAACACTGCCGACCTTTCCGACGGTATTCCCGGTAGCCTGAGCCTGATTTGAATTCTTACTCATGTCTTATCCCCAATTATCTCCTCATCGGCCTCACAAACCTGGAGACTGCACGAAGCGTGCCACTCAGGTTCATGGAACCGAAGCGAAGTATCCTTACTCGTCTTCCTGTACTCCCAGATACGCGTCGATCACATGCGGGTTGGTCTGGATCTCGGCAGGCGTGCCCGACGCGATCATGCGCCCAAAGTCCAGCACGTAGATGCGGTCCGAGATCTCCATGACAAGATCCATGTGATGCTCAATGACAAATATCGTCAGGTCAAACTGATCCTTTATCTGCCGGATAAACTGCGCAAGCTGCAGCGTCTCCTGCGGGTTCATGCCCGCCGCCGGCTCGTCGAGGAGCAGGAGCCTGGGCTCTGTCGCAAGGGCACGCGCAATCTCGAGCCTCCTCTGCTTGCCGTAGGGAAGAGAGGTCGCAAGGTCATCCTTGTTTTCCTCAAGTCCCACCAGCTTCAGAAGCTCCAGCGTCTTCTCACGGTTCGCCCTCTCCTCCGTCAGATTCAGGCGCAGCGTCGCGCTCATGAAGTTTGCCTTCGAACGCATATGGCGCGCGATGAGGACATTCTCGAATACCGTCAGCTTTTTGAACAGACGGATATTCTGGAAGGTTCTCGCAATGCCGAGCTTCGTAATCCGGTCCGGCGTCTGTGAGATGACCTTGTCGTAGGCCAGTGCATTGTCGCCCTGATAAAGCTTTTTCATCTTCCCGCGCGGATGGTTCTCCACGATCGGTTCTCCATCAAAATAAACCACACCGTTCGTCGGCTCATAGACGCCCGTGATCACATTGAATGCCGTCGTCTTTCCGGCACCGTTCGGCCCGATCAGGGCGACAATCTCGCCCCTGTTGACCTCCATGGAGAAGTCATTTACCGCCACAACGCCGCCAAACTGCATGGTGATATGCTCCATGCGGAGCACATTCGCGTCAGACTTACTCATGAGCGGATGCCCCCTTCCTCTTCTTGCGGCTGAAGAACTTCATGAGGCCGGACAGCGAAAGCTCGTGGTCGCCCATGATGCCCTGGCGCGCGAACAGCACGATCGCCATGATGACAACAGAAAACACAACCTTGCGGAAGCCCGAGCGGAGCAGCGGAACCTGCCAGTCTCCGATCAGAAGTGGAGAATCGAGGAATCTCAGCCACCATTCGGAAGCCGCGTAGAACAGGAATGTCGCAAGCACGGAGCCTGTCACAGAGCCGAGGCCTCCGATCACGACGATCAGCAGGATCTCGTAAGTCATGTTCGACTTGAACGCCTGCGCCTGGATGGTCGTCTGGTACATCGCCAGCAGCGCGCCGCCGACCCCCGCAAAAAACGAGGAGATACAGAAGCTCATGCGCTTGTGGTGGGCAAGATTGATTCCCATGGCCTCCGCCGCGACCTCGTCGTCGCGGATCGCCTTGAACGCCCGCCCGAAGGATGAGTTGATCAGCAGCACGATGAGCGCGATGCAGATTGCCGACACAATGAACGGAAACATCAGCGTCGAGAAGCTCGGATACTTGCGGAGCATATTCGATCCGTTTGTCAGCGGACCGAGCGTATCCCACTGGAAAAATGCGCGTACGATCTCAGCAAAGCCGAGGGTCGCGATTGCCAGGTAGTCACTCTTAAGCCGCAGCACGGGAAGTCCGATCAGCCACGCCAGGAGCGCGCTCACGAGGCCGGCACAGATCAGTCCCACCCAGAACGGAACAGAGAACTTGACGATGCCGCCGTCAAAGTACTGATAGACGCTCGCGCGGTCCGCCGCCGGAATCGTCAGGATCGCGTAGGTGTATCCGCCGATCAGCATGAAGCCCGCCTGGCCCAGTGAGAAAAGCCCCGTAAAGCCGTTCAGCAGGTTCATGGCAACCGCGACCAGCGAATAGATGCAGCTCTTCTTCAGAACCGTCATGACGATGCCTGTCTGAGGCAGGACCTGGTCAAGCACCGCGACCAGCGCGACTGCCGCCGCCAGAAGGACGAGAGCAAAGATGAGATCTTTCTTATTCTTCATACCGTCCCTCCTTTCTCAGACCTTGTCCGTCGCGGCTTCGCCGAACAGGCCGGTGGGCTTGAACAGGAGCACAACGATCAGAAGCACAAAGGTAAATGCGTCCGAGAAGGTCGTCCAGCCCGCACCCTTGATCAGGTTCTCGACAATACCGATCAGCATGGCGCCGATGACCGCGCCGGGGATCGAGCCTATGCCGCCGAACACGGCAGCGACAAACGCCTTCAGGCCCGGCATGCCGCCCGAGGTCGGGATGACCGACGGATAATTCGAAAAGTACAGAATCGAACCGATCGCCGCCAGGAAAGATCCGATCGCAAAAGTCATGGAAATGACCCTGTTCACGTTGATTCCCATGAGGCGGCTGGTCTCAAAGTCCGTGGACACCGAGCGCATCGCCATGCCGATCTTCGTGTGGTTGATCAGCTGGATCAGCACCACCACGAGGATGATCATGAGAATCGGTGTCAGGATTGTAACCACCTTCGTCGTTGCCGAACCGATGGTGACAGTATTCGAAATAAACGGGATCGTCGGATACACCTGCGCCAGGCCGCCCGTGATGTACAGAGCCAGGTTCTGAAGCAGATAGGATACGCCGATCGCGGAAATCATGACAGACATCCGGGGCGCATTCCGAAGGGGCCGGTAGGCGACCTTCTCGATCGCAACGCCAAGGATGACGGTCACAACAATCGTCAGCGGGATAGAGATATACAGCGGCAGAACCGTGGTCGAGTAGATCATCACAAGGCCCGCAACCATGAAGATATCGCCGTGGGCAAAGTTGATCAGGCGCAGGATGCCGTACACCATCGTATAGCCGATCGCGATGAGGGCATACTGTCCGCCGACCGAAATACCCGCGAGCAGGTAAGGTAAGTTCTTAGACAGAAAATCCATTGGGTAGTCCTTCTTCTGAAAAACCGGTTACCGGGTTTTTCCGAGGATTATTCCGCGGCGTTTTGCCGCTGCGGAAAATCCGGTCATCTTCCGCTCAGCTGCAGGCAGCTGGCGGAAAACACAATGCTTACTGAGAAACACTCTCATACAGGAACGACCGACGCGGAACGCCCGACGGGCGTTCCGCACCGGAACAGGAACATCCTTCTCATCTGCAGATAAGGTTCCTGTCACTTTTTACTTTAACCCACAGGCGCATTCCTGAGCCTGCAGGCTTCGTTTTCTTTACTCGCTGACACCCTGAGTCGCGACAAACTCCCAGGAACCAGTCTCGTTGTTCGCCTTCTTGACAACCGCTTCGCTGCGGACTGCGTCGCCGTTCTCGCCGAACTCGATGTGGCCGGTAACGCCGTCATAGGTGGTGTCCGCGATCGCCGCCAGGACATCCGCCGGATCAGTGGAGCCGGCATTCTTCATGCACTCAAGCGCTACGAAGTATGCGTCGTAACCCATTGCGGAAACCGCCGCGATGGTGTCGTCGCCGCCGTTGTTCGCAAGAGCAGTGGAATCGCCGTTGATGAACTCCTTGATGCCGGAGTCGAATTCATCATCCGCACCTTCCTGATAGAAGGTGGTGACGAAGATCTCGATGTCCTTGCCCTCTGCAGCACTCAGGATAACGTTGGAATCCCAGGTATCGCCGGCAAGAAGCGGAACCGTGACGCCCTGTGTGGAGGCAGCCTCGATGATCAGCTGTGCAGCCTCGGTAGAGGTCGGAGCCATGATGACATCAACGCCTTCATTCTTCGCGGTCGTGATGTAGGAAGTGAAGTCAGCGGTTTCAGGCGGGAATGTCTCCTCGATGACCTCTCCGCCGAGCTTCTTGAACGCATCGCTGAAGTA
>ONVT01000198.1 GCA_900321365.1 uncultured Eubacteriales bacterium
GAAAGGAGAATGTTAGCAATGGATCAGATACATCGTATCAGACAGCTCTTCTATGAGCAAGGACACAGTATATCTGAGATCGCCAGGCAGACCGGTTTTAACTGGAAAACAGTCCGCAAATATGTGGATAAGGATGATTTCAATGATCCAGACCCAATGCCGGAACAAAAGAATCTTTGTCCCAAGCTTGACCCTTATAAGCCGTTGATCGACGAATGGCTTAAAGAGGACAAGACCGCGCCGCGTAAACAGAGGCACACCTCAAAGCGAGTCCACAGGAGACTAAAAAAAGAGGTCAAGGGATTCAACTGTTCTTACCGGCTGGTCGCCATGTATGTGGCGGATAAGAAAAAAGAACTTAATCTTGTCCGCAAGAAAGGTTTTATTCCGCTGAACCATAATCCCGGTGAATCACAGGCCGACTTCGGAGCCGCTGACTTTGTTGAAAACAGCATCAGGTTCTCGGGCAAATACTTCGTGCTCGATTTCCCTTACAGCAACAACGGTTACCTTCAGCTACACTACGGGGAGAACATGGAGTGCCTGCTGGAGTCCATGCGTGCGATCTTTGAGCATATCGGCGGCGTCCCGACCGAGATCTGGTTCGATAATACCAAAACCATCGTCACGAAGATAATCTTAGGCGGCGGGCGTGAGGTCACGGAGCGGTTTCTCCGTTTTCAGACCCATTACGGATTCGAGGCGGTTTTCATGAACCCTGATTCCGGAAACGAAAAAGGTGGTGCGGAATCGAAGGTCAAGTACACCAGGAAGAACATGCTGGTCCCCGTCCCTCATTTTCTTTCACTTGCCGAGTACAACCGGCAGCTTCTTAAGGAATGCGATGAGGATGCCGACCGTGAGCATTACCGCTTCAAGGATGAAACGATAGAGGACCGGTTCGTCAGGGACAAAAAAGCATTGCGAAAGCTTCCCGAAGTCCCATTTGATACTGCCCTGTACACGCAGGTACGGACAAATAAATGGGGAAAGTTCACCCTGAACAAAGGGAAACACACTTATTCATCCTCTCCGGGACTGGCGGAGCAGGAGATCTGGCTTCGCATCAGCGCCGAATTCGTTGAAGTCATGGATCTTGAACACCATACGGTGGTGACACACCGGAGACTGTACGGCGGTGATGACGAGTACCTGGAGAGCATGGAATGGCTGCCATATCTCAAATATATCGCCCGTAAACCAAGGTCTCTGCGAAACAGCGGGATCTACGGGATGATGCCGGAGAACATGCAGAGATATCTGGACAGCTGTAAGAACAGCGACCGCGGGAAGATCCTTAAGGCTCTTTCCGAGCTGACGGAACGAACCGGCTTTGACAGCGCCCTTCAAACTGTAAACCAGGCTATTTTGTATCAGGCGATCGACGAAGACAGCCTGCGGAACCTGTACCGCCGCCTTTACGCGGATGTACCACCGCTCCCGCCATTGACTGCCGACGGCAGGATCCCGAAAGTATCTCAAATGCCATCCCGTCTGACGGATTATGACGCCCTCCTGGAAAGGAGGTGCATGGCATGAGCGAAACATATCAGGAGGAGATTAAAAAATGCTGCCGCCAGCTCCGGTTATCTGCGAGCCTCGCTGAGCGGGCACAGACAACATCCGGTGATTCCAACCAGGAATTCCTGTACAACCTTCTGCGTGATGAAGTAATGTACCGTCGTAAACAGCGGATCAGCAAGCTGATAAATGCTGCTGCCTTTCCAAGGCCTTACCATTTTTCCCAGTTCCGTGACGGGGAGGTGGATTTTCAGGGTGAATGCACTATCCAAAGCCTGCAGTCGCTTGAATTCAGGGAACATGGACTGAACATCATCATGTACGGCGGGACCGGGACCGGCAAGACTATGCTGTCGATCTGCATAGGCATACGCCTCTGTGAAGAAGGGATCCCGGTAAAGTTTTACCGCACAGCGGCGCTGATCAACCAGCTGTCCGAACATAAGAGATCGGGAACGCTCTCGAAGTTCCTCAAAAAACTGAATAAAGCGGAAGTCCTGATCCTGGACGAATTCGGCTACGTGCCGTATGACAGGATGGGGTCGCAGCTGCTGTTTGACTACCTGTCGGAGATACATGAAAAGAAACAGGTGATCCTAAACACGAATCTTGAATTCTCCCGCTGGGTCAATGTCCTTTATGACGAACAGATGACAGCTGCACTGATCGGAAGGCTGACCCATCACTGCCATCTGATCCTGTTTCCCGGCGGTAACAACCGCCTGAGGGAATCCAGCCTGAACGAAGCCTATCATGAGATCGCGGCACGAAACCGAACGGAGGAGAAGGACCATGACTGAATACAGCTATAAATACTATGATGACGACCGTCTTTTTACAGAGGAAGAAATACAGCTTCTCAATAAAAGGGCGCTTGAGGAATACGAAGCAAAGTATCCTATGACCCCTGCCGAAAAACGTGCACTGCGCAAATGGGTCGCTTCTGGACACAGCGTATATGAGCATCCCGGTTCCCGCTATATATGCCTGTACGGTGCTTATCCACCCCGGGATTTCCTCGACGTATACCGCATGGACAGGGAGATAAAGCAGGACTTAAAAGGCAAGATCAGGGCGGAAAGGGAACAGTACCTGAAAGAATATACCGGTTACACTGATCCGCCGGAGGAAACTCCTGAAAGCATCGCCTGGAAACAGTTACCGGATCCGATAAAGGACCGGATCCGCAAGCTTGAACGCGAGTCGTTCTATCTGTCAATGTTCATAGCACAGGAAGGTCTATGGACTGAATCGCAGGAATTCCTGAACGATAACATGGATAATCCCATTCCCTTTGAACTGGAGTGGTGATCATATCAGTAGTTTTAACAAAGAATGTCTGCTGCTATGGGGTGGCATCTGCCACTCCATGGGCTTGCAACTTTCTCCAAAATGGAGATGCAACATTCTCCAAAAATGCCTGCAACTTTTTCCAAAAAGGGCTTGCAAAAAACAGCCGAAAGTGAGCAC
>ONVT01000068.1 GCA_900321365.1 uncultured Eubacteriales bacterium
CTCATATTCTCCTGCCCTGTCAAAGGAGGCTATTTCCTGCCTGAGTACGCGGAAGTATTTCTCCTGCGTCCTGAGCCCTGCGGGAAAAGACAGGAAGTCGCAGTAGGCGCATTTCCCGGCACAAAAGGGAATATGGACATAGATTCCGAGCTCTCTTCGGTCAGACAGACCGGTTTTGCCTAACTCTTCCACGACCATGTTCCTCCCCGCCGGCAGCCTGCATAACCTGCTGAAGAATCAGCCTTTCCGCCGTACAAGAGCATGCACTGTCACTGCTCATCCAGCTTCAGGACACTCATAAATGCCTTCTGCGGGATCTCCACTGATCCCACCTGCCTCATGCGCTTCTTTCCTTCTTTCTGTTTCTCAAGGAGTTTCTTCTTTCGCGTGATGTCGCCGCCGTAGCATTTTGCCAGGACATCCTTGCGCAGGGCGCGCACCGTCTCCCTGGCGATGATTCTGCCGTTCACCGCCGCCTGGATCGGGATCTCAAACAGCTGCCTGGGGATCTCCTCCTTCAGCTTCTCGCACATCTTCCTTCCGCGCTCGTAGGCGCTTCCCTCGAACACGATAAATGACAGTGCGTCCACCTGCTCGCGGTTCACCAGTATATCCAGCTTGCACAGGCTGCTCCTCACGTATTCCTTCAGCTCATAATCAAAGGAAGCATATCCGCGCGAACGGCTCTTCAGCGCGTCGAAGAAGTCATATATAACCTCGTTCAGCGGCATGTCATACCTAAGGAGGGCGCGGCCGGACTCAATATACTCCGTCTCCCTGTAGACTCCCCTTCTCTCCTGGCACAGCTGCATGATCGGACCGATGTACTCTGATGTCACCATGATCTCGGCCGCGACAACCGGTTCCTCCATGTATTCGATCTCGGAGGGATCCGGCAGATTCGACGGATTGGTCAGATCGAAGGAGGTTCCGTCCGTCTTATGGACTTTGTAGATGACTCCCGGGGCAGTAGTGACCAGATCCAGGCTGTACTCCCGTTCAAGCCTCTCCTGGATCACCTCCAGGTGCAGAAGCCCGAGGAAACCGCACCGGAAACCGAAGCCGAGAGCGGCGCTCGTCTCCGGCTCAAACTGGAGAGAGGCATCGTTCAGCTGAAGTTTCTCAAGGGCATCCCGCAAATCCTGATAGCGGGCGCTGTCCGCGGGATAAACACCGCAGTAAACCATCGGGAGCGGATCCTTATATCCGGGAAGCGCCTCCGCGCACGGCCGGTCAGCATCCGTCACCGTATCGCCGACCCGGGTATCCTTTACGTTTTTCAGAAAAGCGGTAAAGTATCCGACCATGCCCGCCTCGAGAGAGTCGCAGGGAATGAACTGTCCGGGACCGAAGTACCCGACTTCCACAACCTCCGCCGTCGTGCCGGTCGCCATCATCCGAACCTTCATTCCCTTCTCCAGGGTGCCGTCAAAGAGACGGCAGAACACGATCACGCCGCGGTACGGGTCATAGAGCGAGTCAAAGATCAGGGCGCTTAAGGGTGCCTGTCTGTCACCCTTCGGGGCGGGAAGCTCAAGCACGATCTGCTCAAGCACATCCTCCACGTTCATTCCCGTCTTCGCCGAAATGCGCGGCGCCCTCTCACAGTCAAGGCCGATTACATCCTCTATTTCAGCCGCCACCCTGTCCGGGTCGGCACTGGGAAGATCGATCTTGTTGATAACCGGGAGAATCTCCAGGTCATGATCCAGCGCGAGGTATACATTTCCCAGCGTCTGCGCCTCTATGCCCTGGGCCGCGTCCACCACAAGCACCGCGCCGTCACAGGCCGCAAGAGAACGCGACACTTCATAATTAAAGTCCACATGACCGGGCGTGTCGATCAGGTTGAGGATGTACTCCTCCCCGTCCTTTGCGTGATAGATAATCCGCACAGACTGGGACTTGATCGTGATGCCTCTCTCTCTCTCGATGTCCATATTGTCGAGCACCTGGGCGAGCATCTCACGGCTCGTGAGAAGGCCGGTCTTCTCGATGATCCGGTCCGCGAGCGTGGATTTTCCGTGGTCAATGTGAGCGATGATGCAGAAGTTCCGTATTTTACTGATCTCAATTTCAGACAAAAGAATGCCTCCCCATCGTGTATTCCCCGCCACCCGAACCTGGGGGCGGGCCTATGAATAGCAAAACACAGTTTACATGACAGAAATGAAAACATCAAGAAGATGTTGACTTTTACCTGTGCGGGGATTAGAATACCACCGTATGTGTGCCTGAAACGTCCGTGTCCGTCTTTCAAGCACGAATGAATATCGAATCAGAGAAAGAAATCAATTGTTGGAGGTGTACGTTTTGGCAAACATTAAGTCCGCGAAGAAACGTGTTCTGACCAGCAGAGTCAGACAGGAAAGAAACAAGTCGATCAAGTCTTCCATCAAGACTGCTTCCAAGAAGGTGCTTGCAGCTGTTGAGGCATCTGATCAGGAACTTGCAAAGAAGGAACTTCTGAATGCGACTTCTGTGATCGACAAGGCTGCGAAGAAGGGTGTCATCCATAAGAACACCGCTTCCCGCAAGGTGTCCCGCCTGGCCAGTGCGGTCAACCGCATCGGCTGAAGGAATACTTCACAGAACTGACAAGCGCGCCGGTCCGTCATCCCGGCGCGCTTTTTTTATCTTCCACATCTGAGGATCAGGAGTTCAAGGGCAATCCGCATATCGATCCGCCCGCTCTGCGAGCGCTCCTGCAGGTCGGCGCATGCCTCCACAGCTTCCCTCAGGGATCCCTTCCGGAATCCCCTCGCCTGACGGACCGCTCTGTCCGCCTGCCACCGGTTCATTCCCAGCTCCTCCATCACCCTTCCCGCCGATCCGCCGTTTTCCAGGATGGAACTCACCAGCAGCAGCTGGTCAAGCCTGCGCATCAGCAGGATGAAAATCTTTGCCGTTGGTTCCTTCAGCAGGAGCAGATCGTTGTACAGATCCAGCGCTCCCTTCCTGTCATGCTGCGAGATCAGATCCAGCATGCGGAAGATCTTTCCCTCCAGGATCTCACTCGTGAGCGCCATGACGTCCTGTGTACGCACGACTCCCCCGGTTCCCGCAAAAGAGATCAGCTTTTCCGTCTCGGTGCTGATGTGGGACATATCCGTACCGGTCATCGAAAGAAATACATCCAGCGTGTCCTGTGTAATCCGGATCTTCTCCGCTCCGAGCCTGCCCAGCACCCATCTGCGCAGCTGCTGTTCATCCGGCGTGGAAAACTCCACGGCGAGCCCGCATTTTCCGACAGACCTGAAAAGCCTGCCCCTCCTGTCAACACTCGCCCGGCCCTTCTGCCCGCCCGGTTTCTTCTCATCGGGGCGTTCCGTGAAAAGGACCACAGTCCCCGAAGGAATATTCGGAAGAAATGACGCAATCATGGCGCTCAGAGCACCATCCTCTTTCTTTCCGGTATCCGCATCACTGCCGGCAGGAAGCTCATTACCGGCATCCCCTTCGTCTTCAGATTCCATGTCAGCGCCGCCTGGAACATCATCCTCCTTTGCGTCAGAGCCCTGCTTTCTCACGGCGCGGAACAGTTTCGTGTCATCCAGCACCACCATCCTGTAATCGGCAAAGAAAGGCATGGCCAGTATCTCATCCTGGATCGAATTCCAGTCGAGATGATCCTCCCGGTGAATGTTGAGGTTCATGGAATTCTCATCTCCACAGACTGCCCGGATCAGCTCTTTCCGATACTGCTGCACCAGATACTCCTCCTCGCCATAGAGAAGGTAGACACGGCGGAACTGCCCGAGCCGGATATCCTCCCTGAGCGTCTCCAGTCCCTCAGACTTGTCTTTTTTTCCGGCACCTGCCATCCGGCATGCCTCCTTTCTGCCTGCCTCTGACTCCGGCGGCCCATTCCCGGCTGCAAGTCACACTCCCGCCGCCCCACAGAGCGCTTCGCGCAGCGCACTTTACAAACCCGGAGCGCTGTGTTTATAATCACTAACGGTAAACTGTAGGATTTCATCCTGTGCTCTAAGCACAAGTAATTTCGCGGCAGCTCCTATACTCGCGAACGAAATTCTTTTCCGTTTTGGACGATTTCACTATGGCATCAGGACTCCGTCAGCTTCGCTGACACCTCATGCCC
>ONVT01000110.1 GCA_900321365.1 uncultured Eubacteriales bacterium
GGACGATTTCACCGCGGTATATGCGGTTAAACTAAGCGCTTTCCGGCGCTGACGCTTGGAAATCGCTAAGGTTAACCAGTATAACTATGTAAGGTTTTTTTGCCTGGCACAATCGGAGGAAAAGACAAGCAGGATTCATAAGTTATTCCTGAACAGATCCTAAGCCTTCCTACGTGAAAGAATCCCATCGAATGCGGCGAGCATGCCGGGAAGCAGGAACAGGATCAGCAGGATCGCGGACAGGGCCCCCGTTGAAATCGTCCTGCAGATCTCCGCCACAGTCGGGTCGGAGTATGTGTACCCCAGGATTCCCGTAACCAGCACAATGATCAGCCCTGAGGTCATGATGGAATGAATCGAGCCGTCGTATGCCGCTTTCAAAGCTTCAAACATTTCTGTGGAATTCTTCACCATTCTTTCTGAAGCACTCCCTGCAGCGGCGGCAGCCCTCTGCCGCCGGCGGTTCTCGCGGAAATAACTGGTAAACAGAATCCCGTAATCGATCGTGGCGCCCATCAGGATGCACTCCACGATCAGCAGAGCCAGGAAGTAGATGCTGTAACCCTGCCACCCGACAACCGTAACCGTAATATATACGCCGCACTGGACGATCAGCACCAGCAAAACCGGCACGATAAATGACCGGAAAGAGATCAGCACAATCAGGAAGATCGCCGCGGCGGTCAGCAGGGTAATTGTCCGCAGCTCCCGCGAGAAAGAATTCTGCATCTCAAAGCTCATCGGTGAATTGCCGATCAGATAATACTCTCCCGTCAGCTCATTTCCCTTCTCTGTCAGCAGCTCCATCAGTGCCTGCGTCTCTTCCGATTCTACCGGAAGGGATGTGTAAATGATCATCCGTGACCAATCGTCGGATTTCAGCATGCTCATGCCATAGTCCAGCATCTCCTTTGAGCCCGTGACCGTCTCGCGAATTTCCGGGCTGATCAGCTTCCCGAAAATGGGATTGTCCAGGAGCGAGTCATTGACATAATTGAAAAGCTCCGGAATCGTCAGCTTCCGCTCGCTCTCCGGCAGATCGGATCCGGCAAAGTACATGGAATAAACAAAGTCAATCATTGCAGGATCAAAGCTGAACCCGCCTGACGTACTGTCAGATGTCTTTTCGTTTTTATCTGACTGGTCAGCGCCTTCCGCAGAAGAACTTCCAGATGTCTTTTCATCTGTACACGGCTGATCAGTTCCTTCCCCAGAAGGATGATTGCCTTCCTCACGATCGGAGTCTCTCTCCACCTCATCTGAAGGACCACTGTCTTCCGCCGGCAGGTTCATGCCTCCCATGCTTCCCGTGAGGCTGTCCATCGATTCCGCCAGCTCCGCGGCCGTATATGCTTTCCCGAAGATCCCGGGGTATCCCATGACCTGGTTCACCCCGTCCACCGATTCCAGCTGCTCCGAGAGCTGCGCCATCTTCTCCTCGTCCTGGTTTTCATACACAACCACCACCAGATTATCCGCCGGGAAAATGTCCGCGATGGGATCTACCTTCGCCAGGGTATATACGACCTGCGTTCCTCCCTGCAGGAAATAAAAGGCGATAAACATGATGACAAATGCCCCTGTCAGGACATACCGGAACCTGGAGCTGAAACGGGCCAGCCATCCCATCGGGATATGCGGCGTCTTCTTCGCAGTCTTAAAGATCAGGGAATCCGCCAGGATCACAAGGCCCGGCAGCACCGTCAGCACGCAGAACAGACTGATCATCACACCCTTGGCAAGCACAACTCCCAGATCCAGTCCGATCTTGAATCTCATGAATGCCAGCGCAAGCATTCCGACAGCGGTGGTCAGCGCGCTGCTCGATACGGAGGTAAAGCAGTTGCGCAGTGCTGCTGCCATCGCCTCACATTTTCCAAGTCCCAAAGCCTTTTCCTGGCGGTACCGGTTCATAAGCATGACGGAATAGTCGATTGAGAGAACAAGCTGCAGAATCGCCGCTATGGAGGAGGTGGTATAGGAAATCTCACCGAGGATTATATTGGTTCCCTCATTGATCAACACTGCGATCCCGATGTTGACAAGAAAAAGGACCGGCTCGAACCAGGATTCGCACATGATCACAAGTATGGCGATCAGGAGCAGGACCGCGAACGTCACAAGCCACATCGGAACCATCTCCGATCCGGGATTGTCATTCCGGTAAACGATTCCGTACTCTTCGAAATCCTTCTCCAGAGCCTCTTCAATGGAGTCTTCCTCCGGAGAGCTGTATTCATAGGAAGTGCTGATCACAAACAGCGAATGATCTGACTGATGATACTTTTCGCTGTCGTCATGCGCCACGCTCTCCACATAGGGGATCGCTTTCAGCTTCTCAAGAAGCTCTGCCTGCTTCTCCTCGTCCAGTCCTTCCGCCATCACCCGGATCGTCTTGTCAGCTCCCATGGATGGAAACTCCCGGTCCATGATATCCATACCGATCTTCATGACAGAGTCGTCCGGCAGGTATTTCGTCATGTCATAATTGACACTGACCCTGAAAAAGAGAAATGCGCAGACGATCGCCAGGCAGACCATCACTCCCAGAATCCAGTACCTTCTGGATACGATCCATTCTGACAGCTTCCCCATCGGCTTCCTCCATCATTAAAATCGCCTGTGCAGTCTGATCCCTCTCGTGATCAGCCCCATACACATTCCGATCCTCTGTGCTGCGTAGTTTTTGATCTGTACAGATATAAGATTGCCGGAGCGGCGTTTCTGCCGTCCGGCAACTGAAAACACTCTTCTATTCAGCGTATCTTCCGCCGCTGATACTGTCTGACATACAGAAACAATCCAGATGATTACTTCTTCGCCAGGCGGACGGTCTCGCGGCAGATCGCAAGCTCCTCGTTGGTCGGCATGACGATAACCTTCACCTTTGAATCCGGAGTCGAAAGGACGAACGCCTCGCCCCTCTTCTTGTTGGCTTCCGCGTCCATGGTGATGCCGAGGAATCCGAGATACTCCAGCACCTTCCTGCGGACGATGCCCGCGTTTTCACCGATTCCTCCGGTAAATGCAATCGCGTCCACGCCGTTCATCGCCGCGGCGTAGGAACCGATGTACTTCGCGACACGATAGGCAAACGCGTCGATCGCAAGGCCTGCCGCTTCATTTCCGCCGTTCATGGCGTCTTCCAGGTCACGGAAATCGGAGCTGAGGTTGTTCGACAGCGCCATTACGCCGCTCTTCTTGTTCAGGATGGTGTTCATGTCTGCCGCGGTCAGGTTCTCATGGCTGCAGATATAATCGATGATCGCCGGATCCAGGTCGCCGGAGCGTGTTCCCATGACCAGGCCCTCAAGCGGGGTGACGCCCATGGAGGTGTCGACGCACTTCGAATTCTTCACGGCAGTGATGCTGGCACCGTTCCCGAGGTGGGCGACGATAACCTTCGAATTGTCCGGATCCAGATTCAGGTACTTGATGGTTTCTTTCGAGACAAAGCTGTGGGAGGTTCCGTGGAATCCATAGCGGCGGATATGGTACTTCTCATAATACTCTGTCGGGATCGCGTAGCGGTATGCCTTCGCCGGAAGGGTCATGCCGAAGGAAGTATCCATGACGACGACATTCGGTTTGCCGGGCATAAGCTTCATGCAGGCATGGATGCCCATCAGGTTTGCCGGGTTGTGCAGCGGTCCGAGATCGGATGCCTCCTCGATCGCTGCGATAACTTCATCATTCACCAGGGCGGACTCGGTAAGCTTCGCGCCGCCGTGCAGTACTCTGTGTCCGATCGCTTCAACCTCGTCAAGGCTCTTCAGGACGCCGGTCTTCGGATTGACCAGGGCGTCAAGAACCATCTGGATGGCTTCATTGTGGGTCGGCATCGGAGCTTCCGTGATCTCCTTCTCGCCGCCGGTCGGCTGATACACCAGACGTCCGTCAAGACCGATGCGCTCGCACAGGCCCTTCGCTTCGATCTGCTCGGTATCGGAGTCGATAACCTGGTACTTCAGGGAAGAACTGCCGCAGTTAACTACAAGTACTTTCATTGGGATCTCTCCTTTTTATGATATAGGTCTTTTTTGGTTCGATGCGCAGAAAGGATTCCCTGACCAGAGAAACCTTTCTGCGCAGCTGCATTCATATCTGTAAACGCAGGACTATACTCGCAAACGGAATATATTGCCGGTTATCAGGCCTTCTGTGCCTGCACCGCCGTCATCGCCACGACGCCGACAATGTCGTCCGCGTAGCAGCCTCTGGACAGGTCATTGACCGGCATGGACAGTCCCTGCAGAACCGGTCCGTAGGCGCCGGCTTTCGCCAGTCTCTGGACGAGCTTGTAGCCGATATTTCCGGCTTCAAGGCTCGGGAATACGATCGTGTTGGCATGTCCGGCGACCTCGCTGTTCGGAGCCTTCAGGTTTGCGACGGACGGAACAACAGCCGCGTCGAACTGAAGCTCGCCGTCGATCTTGATCTCGGGATGGCTCTCCTTGACGATCTTCACGGCGTCGGCAACCTTGGTGACGTCGTCATGCTTCGCGCTTCCCATGGTGGAATAGGAAAGCATCGCAACTCTCGCCTCTTTTCCGATAAAGGCTTCGAAGGACTGGGCGGACAGGATCGCAATCTCCGCAAGCTTCGCGGAATCAAAATCGACATTGACCGCGCAGTCGGCAAAGACAAATCTTCCGTTCTCACCGAGCTCACAGTCCGGAACATCCATCACGAAGAAACCGGATACGCTGCTGATGCCGGGCTTGGTCTTAAGCAGCTGAAGCGCAGGACGGATGGTATTGCCGGTGGAGTGGCAGGCGCCGGAGACAGCTCCGTCCGCGTCGCCGCACTTGCACATCAGGCAGGCATAATACATGTAGTCACTCATCATCTGCTCTTCCGCCTTCTCCGGGGTCATGCCCTTCTTCGCGCGAAGCTCGACGAACTTGTCGATGTACTTCTGACGGTTCGGATCCGTCGCAGGATCAATGACAGTGACGCCGGTCAGGTCATAATCGCCTTTGTGCTCTGCGATCTGCTCCGGTGTACCGATCAGAACGACTTTGGCGATACCCTCCTTCGCGATCTTCACGGCAGCGTCATAGGTTCTGCTGTCCATGTACTCCGGAAGAACGATCGTCTTGATATCTTTCTTCGCCTGTGCTTTGATGTCGTCAATAAAACTCATAATCAACTCTCCTTTCGCTGACATCCATCTCAAATACTGTGGCATCTGGTCCAATGCATCTATCTTGCCTTCCGGCATCCATCATGCCTTCATTCAGCAAATGACATCGCCTGAAACACTGGTTTTATTATAGCGTTATGAATTCCCTTCGACAAGGAAAATGTTGTATGAACAGCATCTTGATTTCATACCCTGTTACTGCTAAAGTAAAACATGCAGGAAGTTCGATAAATACTTGCATTTCCGCCTTCAGGATACAAGTCAACCTGCACTGTAACCTGTCAAATTCTGATGTATAAGGAGAGAATATGCTGACTGAAGAAAAGAGGAAACTGGAGCTGGAAGCAGCCATCATCAGAAAGACCGCTCTTGAGACCATCCACACAGCTGGATCCGGGCATATCGGCGGCTCATTTTCGATGGCGGAAATCATGGCTGTCCTTTACTTCAAAGCCATGAACATCGATCCGAAGAATCCGGACAAGCCGGACCGCGACCGTCTGGTCCTCTCCAAGGGCCACTGCTCGCCGGTTATGTACGCGACGCTTGCGCACAGGGGTTTCTTCCCGATCGAGCACCTGAAGACATTCCGCAAGATCGACAGCGACCTGTCCGGTCATGTCGAGATCCACGTGCCCGGCGTCGACATGTCCGGCGGTTCCCTGGGACAGGGCCTGTCTGTTGCTCTAGGCATGGCAATGTACGCGAAGGCCACAAAGACCGGCAATTATGTGTACGCGATCATGGGCGACGGCGAGATCCAGGAAGGACAGATCTGGGAGGCCGCCATGTGCGCAGGCTTCTACAAGGTCAACAACCTGATCGCATTTGTCGACAACAACCAGATCCAGCTTGACGGACGTCTGACCGAAGTCATGGATCCCAATCCGATTGATGAGAAGTTCCGCGCATTTAAGTGGAATGTAATCTCCGTCAACGGCCAGGACGTGGAAGAGGTTGCGAACGCGATCGAAGAAGCAAAGAAGTGCACGGACAAGCCGACTATGATTGTCGCCCATACCACCAAGGGAGCAGGCGTCTCCGTATTCGAAGATACAGCGCGCTTCCACGGCGGCATGCCCACTCCCGAGGAGTACGAGCAGGCGATCAGGGAACTCGATGACAGGATTGCTTCACTGGAGGTATGAGAATGGGCGAAAACATTTCAACTCGTGTAGCGTATGGCCGTGCTCTTGCCGAGTTCGGCGGCCGCAGCGATATCTACGTATTTGACTCGGATCTCAAGACTTGCACCATGAGCATGTACTTTGCCGAGAAGTATCCGGAGAGGTTCTTCAACATCGGTATTGCCGAAGCCAACATGGTCAACATCGGCGCAGGATTTGCGACCTGCGGAGCCACTTCCCTGGTTCATACCTTTGCGATCTTCGCGGCCGGCCGTGTATACGACCAGGTCCGCAATGATGTCTGCTATCCCGGACTGAATGTCAAGGTTGTCGGCAGCCACGCCGGCCTGACTGTCGGCGAAGATGGCGCGACCCACCAGGCGCTCGAGGACATGAGCCTGATGCGCACGATTCCCGGCATGACCGTGATCTGCCCCTGTGATGACAATGAGACCCGCCTGGCTGTGAAAGCCATGCTGGACTACAAGGGGCCGGTCTACTTCCGTACCGGACGTCCTGCGGTAGATTCCGTCACCGGCGATATCCCGGGATACAGCTTTGAGATCGGCAAGGGCTGCCAGCTTCGCGACGGAAGCGACGTGACGCTGATCGCCTGCGGCCTGATGGTACAGAGAACCCTGAAGGCGGCGGACCTGCTCGCCTCCGAGGGCATCTCGGCCCGCGTGATCGACATGGCTACCATCAAGCCGATCGACCGCGAGATCATCGTCAAGGCCGCGAAGGAAACCGGCGCGATCGTAACTGCCGAGGAGCATAACATCATCGGCGGCCTGGGAAGCGCTGTTTCCGAAGTCCTGACTGACGAGATCCTCGTCCCGCTTCAGAGAGTAGGCGTGAATGATGTCTTCGGTCATTCCGGACATCCCGACGAGCTGCTTGAGCACTTCGGCCTGACAGCGGAGAACATCGCTGCGAACGCGAAGAAGGCGATCGCGAGGAAGTGAGTCATGCCGCGGGGACGGTGCCCCGGTCGGAAAGTGTTCCCGGCCGCGGGAATATTACCCTGATCTGTTGAGAATCCCCGCCTGTGAAAGCTGTAAATGCTTTCACAGGCGGGGATTCCTGACAAGAAGCGTCTATATCCCCGCGGATCAGCTCTTAAGGTCTCTGAGTTCCTTCAGGATACGCATCTTCCGCGGGTTGAAACACTCCACCAGCTCCTCGTACAGTCCGTAAAGACGATCATAGACCTGAGCATGCCCGGGATCCGGAAGACAGACTTCATCCTTCAGCCTGGCAAGAGCTTCCGCCGCCTGAGCGACACTGGCAAAGCCGCCTGCCTCCTCTCCTGCTGCGGCCGCCGCGTACATCGCACTGCCCAGCGCCGCTGTCTGGTCAGACGCTGAGATCCTGATCGGACGGTTCAGAACATCCGTGAAGATGCGCAGCACAAGAGGATTCTTCTCCGCGATTCCGCCGCTCACGATCACCTCGTCCACCACCGCTCCGGACTTCATGAATTCTTCCATGATCATCCTTGTCCCGTAAGCAGTAGCTTCGATCAGGGCGCGGTAGATCTCCTCCGGTCTTGTCTGAAGAGTAAGCCCGACAAGCACTCCTGAAAGATCTCCATTTACATAAGGCGTCTTGTTTCCGTTCCACCAGTCAAGGGCAAGCAGGCCTGATTCACCAGGCTTCAGCTTCTGCGCCTTCTCAGACAGAACCTGATGAAGATTTACGCCATAAGAAGCCGGGACAAAACCGTCCACAAACCATCCGTACATATCCCCCACAGCGGCAAGTCCCGCCTCCAGGGAATAATACCCCGGCATGATGGCCCCCTTCACCGCGCCGACCACTCCGTTTGAAGCGTATGGATGATCCGATAGCAGGAGTTCCACGCTGGAGGTTCCAAGCACCAGCATCATCTGTCCTTTCCGGCAGATCCCGCTTCCGGGCATGCCGGCATGAGAATCAATGATACTTGCTCCAACCGCGATTCCCGGGGCAAGCCCCAGCATGTCTGCCCACTCAGTCGTCAGATACCCGATGCATCCCCCGGCAGGACAGATTTCTCCGCGGAGCTTCTCCTCCACCAGGTTCTCCAGCCCGGGATCCAGCTCCATCAGCAGTTCCTTCGGAAGATATCCTTCTTCCGGTGTCCACATAGCCTTGTACGCTGCCATATTCCCGGAGCGGCGAAGCTGACCGGTCAGGTTCCAGGTCAGCCAGTCCCCGGCCTCAAGAAAAACCGAAGCCGCCCTGTACACCTCCGGATCCTCCCTCAGAACCTGCAGGATCTTCGGGAGCAGCAGCTCCGGAGAGATGGCTCCGCCAAAGCGCGGCTCGTCAATCATTCCCTTTCGGGTCAGAAGGTCATTGATCTCGTCTGCCTGTGCCTGGGCGCCGTGATGCTTCCACAGCTTTGTATAGGCATGCGGCCGGAACCGGAACTGCTCCAGAGCGCTGAGCGTTCTCCCCTGCTCATCCGCCGCGACTACGGTACATGATGTAAAGTCAATCGAAAGGCCGATCACGTCCTCCTTCGAAACGCCGGAAGTTTCCATCACTTCCCGGACCGTTTTCTTCAGCGCGAGGATATAATCTTCCGCATCCTCAAGCGCCCACGCGTCCGGAAGGCGCGTCCCGTCCGGCAGGCTCCGGTCCATCACGGCATGCGGATATGCCATCGTCGCCGACGCAGCCACGCTTCCGTCCTGACAGTTCATCAGAACACTGCGTGCGCTCAGAGTCCCATAGTCAATTCCCAAAGTGTATCTGCTCATCTTTTTCTCTTTCATAATGCTTACAATCCACACCCGCGGGGTGGCAGGGGGCTTGTAACGTGGGATCAGCTTCCCTGTCCAATGTCGTATACAGCGATGACGACAATCCTCCTGTCGTCCTCGATCCGCGACACCTTCATCCTCACACAGAACGTTCTTCCATTCTTGATTCTGCGGTAGGTCAGCTCATACACTCCTGAACGGTCCAGAACGTCTCTGAGAAAGTCCCTGTTCATCGCATGGACAAACGCTGCCTGATCCTCCGGATGTACAAACAGCTTCGCGTCCCTCTCACAGCCCTCGAAGAAGTCAGATCCCCGCCTCGCCTGAGTAAGAACGCCAAGATCATCGTCCGTGTTGTATTCAATGAACTCATCTGTGTCTATATTGACGTAATACAGGTCCGTGCAGTCCCGTGCCAGAGAATACGCGATGTGGGAATAGAGAATTCCCGCCTCATCCAGATCCTGCTCCTTTGTAAAGAGCCTGCTTACGCCGAGGATGAGCTTTTCTCCGTCATCCTCTTTGATCAACGCGGCCCTCAGGGTGAGCGGCACATACTTTCCATTCATCAGCAGCCGGTAATTGTGGAAAAAGAGTCCGTTCTTCCGAATCTCCTTCAGCATGTTTTCCTTCGTGAGTACTTTCAGATGACGTTGTATATCTTCCGGATAAATGTTGTCATACGAATCCTTTTTCACCTGGGTAAAGAACGCCTCGCCCTGCTTCGTCAGCCCCAGCCGGTCATACTCTTTTGAAGAATTGTATTCCAGAAAATGCTCTGTCTCAACATCGACCAGATACAGGGCGATGTAGCGCCCTGCAAGCGCGGCGATCCGCCCCAGCGCGGTTTTTTCCTGCCTGAGCCTCTTGTCCTCTTCCTGCAGCTTCATCTGTGCGTCAATGATGCTGATTCCTATGATGAGGCGGTTTCCGCCCTGCATCCTGGTAATCTTCATATTGACATACATGGGTTCCCCTGTGTCAATCAGCCTGTATGTGGTTGTGAAAGCACCCTGCGTATCCAGTTCATGGAGGACATTATCCCTGGTAAACCATTTCAGGAAAGTCTCCCTGTCATCCTCGAAGATACGGATCATCGCATCGCGCCTGGCTGATTCAAAGAAATCCATTCCATGCCGTACGGCAGACAGCTCCTCGCCGCCGACCCGGGAAGAGTATTCGTCATATTCGTTTGTGTCCAGATCGATCACAAAGATATTGTAGTAGTCAGCCGCAAGTGATTTCGCTATGTCTACATAAGTGGTTCTGTCATCCGGCTCTGTGATGGAAAGCACGGCCACCACAACCGCGGCGCTTCCCGTGACCGGGTTGACGCCGATCCGGCTCACAAAGGTATGTACCACCGAATCATCCGGCAGCTTCTCATCAAAAAATGCGCGGTCCCCATTCTCGCAGCACTGTCTGACTACAGCAACAAACTTTTCTCCATATCCGATCGGTGCATTTCCATATTCCGTAAGCGCTTCCAGCATATCAATATGGAACGAATGCGATATAAAATCCTGGTAAGAACGGTTGCTTCTCACATATCTGGCCCTGTCATCCTTCACTTCCAGGATTGCGATCGGAATCGTATCAAAAGCCTTCTGCAGCGCATTTTCATTCTCACTGGTAATGACTCCGAGGTCAAAAAGATTCACCCGTCCAATACTTTCATAGTAATCGGATTCCTCCGGATTCTCGTTTTCTATCAGGGTGCCGCTCTGCTTCCTCTCCAGGATTGTCTCGAACGGTATCGGCCTGCTGTAGTAGAACCCCTGCAGCTTCGAGCAGCCGATTTCCTTCAGGAACCTGGCCTGGGATTCTGTTTCAACGCCCTCACAGACGGTATCCACTCCCAGTGCGGTCGCCATTCTCATCAGCTCAGTCAGGATGATCTTCCCTTCTTTTCCCTCATCCAGTTTTCGCATGAAGCTCATATCAAATTTGATCAGGTCAAACTTGATGCTCTGCAGGACATCCAGGGAGGAATATCCGCTGCCGAAGTCATCCATCCACACAGGAAAACCAAGTTCCCTGAAACGATGAACCTTGTCCTTCATAAATTCAAAATCACTGCCAATGACACTCTCCGTGATCTCAATGGTGATCCTGTCACGGTCTATTCCGGCAGCGTCTACCCTGCTCCGGATTTCCTCCACAATATCGCAGGCCTCAAAGTCGGAACGGGACAGGTTAATGGAGTGGGGAATGATGTCAAAGCCGTTTTCTTTCTGAATCCGGATCATCTCGAGGATCCGGTCAAGCATATATAGATCGAGCTTGTAGATCAGGCCGCTCTGCTCAAGTACGGGGATAAACTCCCCGGGGGACATCATTCCTTTCTCCGGATCAATCCATCTCGCAAGCGCCTCAACATCGCAGACCCTCCCATTGACGATCCGGATGATTGGCTGAAGGTAAACCTGTATCCACTTCTCCCGGATCGCGGTATCAAGGGTCTCAATCACATATTGTTTCTGCAGGGTGTCTTCCCTGAGAGAGGTGCTGTAATAGCTGTATCCGGAAACGTAGGAGCCTTTCAGGGTACTGCAGGCGAGTTTCGCCCCGTCGCAGGCCGAGGAGACGTGAACATCTTCCACACGGTAAGGATAGATACCCACATTGACAGGCGGCGTTTTTCCTCCGTACAGCTCTCCAAAAGCGTGGAAAATGTCTTTCAGCTTCTCTTCAATTCCATCTTCTTCCGCTATTACCGCAAAATGATCTGCTCCGATGCGGCAGCTGTTTTCGTTGCTGAACGATTCTACAAGCAGCCTCGCGAAAGACTTCAGCATTCTGTTGCCTTCCGCAAAGCCGTACTTCGAGTTGAAGAATTTCATGCCGCTGAAATCGATATAAAGCAGCACCGGATGGCCGTCCTTTTCCTGAATCGCCTTTTTCCACGCTTCAGCAAGCTCAAAGAAATAAGACATGTTCGGCAGGCCGGTCAGATCATCATAGCGGGCAGTTCTTACGATACTCTGCTCGTGGAGCGCGTTGCTCAGTGTTCTGGTTATCTCGAAACCTGACTCTGCGGCTCCCTCCACATAGATTCCTTCATCCGTATACCACACCTGGGCAAGCCGTGTTCCATCCTCCATATACACATGCTCACCCTTCGCGTGGACGATCATATAGTCAGAAGTACCCCGTATCTTTGTCCGGTAGACCACATCATACGTGCCGCCCTCCGTCGCAAAACGGACAGCGTCATCAGCGATCCGGGCCACATCATCAGGATGGTCATTCCTGTACATGTCATTGTCCATGTCATAGATGGCACTGGCCCTGTCATCCTTGTAGCCGAACAGGTCACAGAAACCATCAGACAGAAGAAGCGTCACCACCCGTTTGTCAATGAACTGGTAGATGGCAAACGGCTGGCGCAGGCTTTCCAGTGCTGACCGTTTTTCTTCTGGAAAGACATATCTTTTCATAATGAATCACTTCTTTCAATGACTTTTCTTTCTTACGCGAAATGGCTCAGCTTCAGTCTCTCTTTCATATGCTCAATCAGCGCTTCCTGCGCAGGCACGGACATGTCGAGGACATCCGTATATTCATCCTTCTCATGCTCCTTTACGAAGCTCGCAATAGCCCTGTAGTAAGCCCACAGATAATTCGTCCCGTAATTGAACTTGTTGATACCCCTGGAAAATGCCACCTCCAGCTGGTCGTCCGGGATCCCGCTTCCGCCGTGAAGCACAAGCGCAAGGCCGTCCGTCGCAGCATGGATCGCATCCAGGCGGTCGATGTCCAGGTGAGGCGTCCCTTTGTAGAAGCCGTGAGCATTGCCAATCGCGATTGCCAGAAGGTCGACTCCGGAATCCTCATAGAATTGCTTTGCAGCCTCCGGCCTGGTATAGAGATCCAGGTCTGATCCCGCGTCCTCCGACGCCAGCCCGACATGTCCGATCTCACCCTCGACCGCGATACCGCGCGCGTGCATCTCATCCGTGATGACCTTCGTCTTCTGCGCATTTTCCTCAAGGGAAAGCTCCGATCCGTCATACATGACAGAGGTGAATCCGGCGTCAGCAGCGCGGCGGATCTCCTCATAGGTATAGCAGTGATCCAGATGCAGCCCGACAGGAACCTTCACTTCCGA
>ONVT01000124.1 GCA_900321365.1 uncultured Eubacteriales bacterium
CCGCCGGTCTTCTCCGCGTACTTCGCGACGAAATCCTTCGTCATGTCATCATCCGCATCCGCAACGAACGGAGTCAGGAGCATGACACCCTCTGCGAGGGAGGTGTCGAATCCTTCCACCGTGAGCAGTCCGTCAAGACCGTCGCATCCGAAGAACTTCGGCTCATAGCCCATCTTGTCGGCAGCGATCAGGATCTGGCTTGCAGGAGTGTAATAAATCGGAAGGAAGATCAGGTCAGCGCCGGCGTTCTGGCAGGACTGGACCTGTGTGGTAAGGTCGGTGGAGTTGTCGTCCGTGAAGGCTTCCTCAGCGACAACTTCCAGTCCGACAGCCTCGGCCTCAGCCATGAAGGTCGAATAGATTCCCGAAGAATACGCATCGGCGGAATTGTAGATGACGCCGATCTTCTCGCCAAGCTTCTGATCCGCAATGTAATCCGCGGATGCAAGACCCTGGTTGGGATCCGTGAAGCAGACCTGGAATACATTATCGCCCAGGTCGATGACATCCTGTGAGGATGCGGACGGAGTCAGCACAAGCAGGTTGTCGTTGAGCGCCTCTGCACCTACAGCCAGGCACGGGCTGGTAGTGACGGTTCCGCCCAGAAGCTGCATTCCCCAGTCCTTCAGTGTATTGTAAGCGTTCAGGCTCTTCTCGGGATCATGCTCGTCGTCTTCAAACTGAAGCTCGAACTGGAGATCCGGGTTGGACGCGTTGACATCCTCGACGGCGATCTCCATGCCGTTCATGACACTCGATCCATAGATCGCAGCCGGTCCGGTAATCGGTCCGATGCCGCCGATCTTGACGGTCTCGGCCGCACACGCACTCATCACAAAGCTGGCCGTGAGCGCACCTGTCAGAGCTGCTGTAAATAACTTCTTCATATGATTCCTCCTCCTGTTACATAAATGGTAAAAATGCGATGGAGGTATTTTATCATTAAGTTTTTCATTATTCAATCGTGAATCTGATTATAGAGAAAAATTTTTTCGGTTTTTCCATGTTTATTCGGTAAAAACAACGGTTGTATCCGTTCCGGTATTCCACTGATAACTGGAAAACGGGCTTTCCTCCCTCTTCTGGTGTATGGTGATCAGGTTCAGTGAAAAGCAGGCATCCGTCATTCCCGGTCCGGCACTTTTCACTGAAGCAGGAATCTCCAGTGTTGTGATTCCCGTCAGGCTGAAAGCCCCGTCTCCGATCTCTTCCAGCGTCCCGGGAAGATGGATGGAGCACATGTCCTCACAGAAGGCGAAGGCCTCTGTGCCGATTCTGCGGATTCCGTCCTCTATGATTACCGAGCGGAAGGGATATGCGAAGAACAGAGAGTCATCGATCTTTGTGATCTCCAGGATCTCATCTCCGTTTTTTACATAATGCGGTATCCTGATATCCAGTGATGTGAAATCGAGCGTCTGCCCGGTGACCGGATCCTTCAGCTGACTGGAGAGAAGATCTGAAGTCAGGGTTACGTTATGCCGCACCGGGGCCGCCTCAAAACGCATGCCCCTGGACGTGCTCTGATGGTTTGTGAGGGAATGTTCCATCGTGCAGGAGGCCAGTGTCCAGTTCCCGCTGCTCTTCTCCGTCACCTCCCATTTCGTTCCGGAAGGCAGTTCAAAGACCGCCTGGCTTCCTCCGGTCAGGGAAAATGCCCCCTGCGCGTCGGTCCTGCCGCTTCCGGTCACCTCCATGGTTGCGCTGTCACGGATCTGATAGGGAAGATATCGCCCCGGAAGAGAGGTGTCCCCGAACCACTGGGTAATTCTCATCGGGAAAGACTGGGTGCTCTCGATATCCGTCTGTTTTTCGATGACAAACGTCTGCAAGTCATTTTCATTGTAAAAGGTATTGTTCTCACAGCCACAGAGCATCCCGAAGGAAGGATCGGACAGATCCGGCACCTCCCGGACACGAACATCTTTATCCTGCGCTTCCTGTTCCAGGTAGTACAGCTCCGTCTTCACGCTCTCCCCGAAAACCGCGATGGGAAAGAGAGGGGACTGAGCGCCGGACGCCTCCCTTGCCACGCGGAGAATTCCGTCCTCCCCAGTCTGGTTCATCGCGGACTGCATCGGTCTGCCATTCAGGCACTGCGCCCAGTACACGCCGGATGCCGGATTCCAGGATCCGTTCTCATACCGCTCCAGACACAGCACAAGAACAGCTCCTTCCGGGACATGGCTCCAGCCTTCCTCCCCGGACAGATACTCCTTACAGATGAGAGACTCAGGGGATACGGGTGCTGAATGGATCTCATTCACAAACACCGCGTCAGAAACTCCCCCGGAGACGCTCTCTGTGACCTGCCGTCCCTCTCCCGGGAAAGTGCAGACCGTTCCGTAAAGAAAACCGTCACCATGGGATATGCTTTCTGCTGTCTCGGTGGCTCTCCACGATCCTCCTTCGGGAATTCCTGAAATCACCAGCGTCTGGGTTTCGGACAGGCAGATCCACCCATTGAACATCTCACAGCGAAGAAGCTCTCCCTGTGCCGTATCTGCCACAAGGACTTCCCCTGCCAGCGGCGTGTAGATTCCGTTCCCGTTTTCCGTCTCAACATAGAACAGTGTCCTCAGGGCGGAAGATATGCCCTTCGCTCTCTCCTGTTCCAGATACCTCTGTGCTTCAGCGTCACCAGGGGCTGCCGTATACTGTTTCCGGAGCATTCCCTGACATCCCAGGCCGTTGACAAAAAGCGCCCGGGAGGTATCCTCTCCGTTCTCCCCAAGGCTTCCTCTCCACGGATTCCCTCCCGCCGGATATGCCTGCGGGCAGGAAGGATCCGGGGTTTCCGTCACCCTCCAGTCACATCCGTCCTCCGCAAGGTCCCGGAAAACCGCGCTTTCCCCGGCGGTGAGGGTGAAGAAGCCGCCAGCATCCGTCGTCAGTTCCTGTCCGCCGGAGGTTTCATAGGGAGTATCCGGGCAGGTACACAGCGTCCCGTTTTCATCCTCCTTCTCGAGGAGAAAAGAGAAGGTTTTTCCGGACACATTCCCTCCCGGATCAGCGCTCCCTCCACGCTCAGGGCTGAAGAAAAAGAAGAAACCGCTCTTATGCTTCTCCCACATGCCCCACAGATAGATGGAAACACTGGAATATCCTGAATAGGTCCTTGATGTTCCTGCCGCTATTGTGCCCGTGAAGGAATCAATATCCGATCCGCCGGACCGGACGCGGATCCGCTCATTTCTTTGCAGCGTCACTTTGACAGGGAAGGTGATCGTGAACCCTGTCATTCCTGCCGGCGCGCTTTCAAAAAGCAGGACAGTGCTGCCCTCACTTCTGACCTCGCCCGGATAACCGGGTGAGAAGACGGTCGTACGGCTTCCCCCTTCTCCGCCCAGAACCGCCTTCGACACTTCCAGACTTCTCTTCTTCCAGCTGTTCTGAACCGTCACGCTCTTCCTTCCTGACAGAAGCGGCATGACCACGCAGGCGATACCTCCGTTCACCGGTTCATAGAACTGCGGCACATCCGTCTCCTGGATCACATAGGTCTT
This sequence comes from uncultured Eubacteriales bacterium, assembly GCA_900321365.1. Next base: position 3,507 of record ONVT01000124.1, read on the forward strand.
CTGTGCCTCCAGGCCGCCAAGAACCACATCCTTCCCGGCGCATGCCAGAGTGAAGCACCCGTCCTCATCGGTCCGGAAATCCGTATCCTCCATCACGCCTTCAATCCCGGCAGCCGGGTCGGCGCAGGCATACGGATCCTCCGGGTTGAAGGAAGAAGCCTCCGCCCCATCGTGCATCTTCCACAGCCGGAAAGAGAAGTCCTCCGTGCACAGCTGCGTGTCCCTGTGCAGGACTTCTTTCCGAAGAACCAGCTCTTTCCATCTCCAGGCGTTCTCCAGTGTGACATAGCTCCCCTCCGGTCCTAGGATCCCGCTCTTAGCCGAAGTCACGCCGATATAATCGCTTCCCTGGGAGATACACGCATCATCTTCTGCCACCATATACGTGCACTGAGCGTCTCCCGGATGAAGCGCGATCACCTCACCCGGATGCAGAAGGACACAGCTGTCCTCATCCACCGTATGTTCTTCGAGAACCTGGTCATCGATAAGAGCGCCGTTCCTCTCCACTGTCCAGTACGGCATGCCTGCCATGCTTTCTCCGTCTGCCTTCACCATCACACGGAATTCATCCCCGGAGATGTCCGTCCCCTCCGGCAGTCCCAGGATCTTCTTCGTCAGAAACAGGACCGGATACCAGGTGTTGTCAAACCGGCACAGCCGTCCCCCCTCCACGCTCTCCTGGCTCATACTGACCTCATACCAGGCAGAACGGATCTCCTCAGCGGCAAGCTCATTTCCTCCCGCCTCATTCTCGAAGACAGCCCTCTGGCCTTCAGAGAGGGAAAATGTCCCGTCCCTTGCGGTCGTGTGCAGGTTCTGATCCTGCGTCCACACAGTCTCCGCATCCTCCCCGCTGCGCTCCTCCAGACGGTACTCACACAGGGGATACGGCCTTCCGTCCCTGGTCAGCCGGAAAAGGAATGCCGGCTTTCCCCGTACGTTTTCCGGTTCATTCTCCAGCTCCTTCTCCACGATCAGAACAGCATTTTCCTTCAGCGTCACTTCCACGGCGTCGCACTGGACCAGGTCGCCGTCCGGCTCGTCCTGGCTGGTGCTGTAAAAGGATGCGCAGTTATAGGCTCTCTCCGCCCTGGTCTGTCCTTCCTCATCGCCGATTTCGGGCGCCGTCATATGAAGAAGAATATGCACGGACTCTCCCATCTCCAGCTGAAATGAACTGCCGTCCGTCTTTTTTCTCAGATCCACCGCGACCGAACCCACGTCGGACATCTCCAGCGTCCAGTCCTCCAGGCGTACCCACCCGTTCTGAGTGGTGAGGACACTGTCAGGCGGACTGCCTTCTCCCGGAAGGGGCGCGGTCCGGTCCGTACTGAGCCAGACGACCGGTTCGATCCCTGCCCTTCTCACCGCGTCCGTATCCACCTGTGCCAGGAATCCTCTCCATGTCTCATCGTCAAATACGCGCCCGCTCTCTGCCAGGGCGCGCTCCTCCTGCGCCCGCTCAAGATGGTTGGCGATGACCAGATTGAAGATCGGCTGCGCAGATGTATTCGTCACATCGATCCGGTAGGTATAGGCATCTTCCGGCCCGGTGACGGCGCTGACATCCCAGTCGGAAAACACGTCCCTGTCATCCTTCACCGTCAGGCGGATCCCGTCCGTGAGGCTGACCGCGGTATCCGCCTCGGATCTGGCGATGGCATATAAAACCGTCCTCAGATCTGTGACGCCGTCTGAATCTATATCCGTGCCGAAGACCTCCAGCTCATCCTTTTCCTCCCCGGTATACGGGACGATAATCCCGTCGTCGCAGGATACCTCTTCATCCGTCCCGAGAATCTGCCGCGCGGGATCGTCCCGCCCGCTGCCCGGCATCACGGCGGCGATATTGGGCATCCTCTTCATGAGCTTCAGGTCCCGGTAGGGACAGGAGGCGCCAAACTCCACGCCGACGCCGTTCAGCCACATCCCGTCGTTCATGCGCGGGATACTCTCTTCCTCCAGATGGATGGTGACATGAAAGATAACCATCGTCCTGCCGCTCTGCTTCCAGTTCTCCACAATCCCGCTGTCCGGATCGATCCGCACGCTGACATCCCTGCTGCTCCACAGCGATGGCGTCACCAGGTTTTTGTCCGACGCCTCCATGACAAGGCCGGCCCTGAGTGGAACGGTCGGATCGTATACCACTCCCTCCGGAAGAAGGTCGAAGATCACATACTCACTGCGATCCGGAGACGGGAAACCTGTCCGATCCTGCCTGATCCTTTTCGCCGCCTCCTGGCTGTAGATCCGGTATCCCTCGACGGCACCGATGGTACAGGTCAGGCGGATGCAGCCGCTTTCGGGGTCATTTTCCCTGGAAACTGTCTTCATCGCCTTCGCGTGTTTTTTCAGCGCGGTCAGCTCCGCGGATGAATTCGCCCTCATGGAATACATGCCATAAAGGGACATCGTCAACTCCCGGATTCCTGGCTCCGCATCGTCATAGTGGCTTTCATCGCTGTCATGGAACCACACGTCCTCCGATCCCCCGGTGCTCCTTGCCAGAACCGAGCCCAGGTGCTCCGCCTTCAGCAGGGTGATGCTGTCATCGGAGATTCCTTCCAGAAGAGCGCCGCAGACAGGACTGTCCGGCCGGATACACAGCTTCGCGTCGATCGTGCAGGACGAATCATAGTCCACGGCGTTATGGACAACCTTCACTCTCCAGATCTTCCTGGCAAGCTGGCTCCGGGGAAAGGTGTACGTAATCCTCCCGGAAGCATTCCACGGGCACTGCGCCGCCAGCTCCCAGTCGGCGGAGTTTTCATACATCACCCAGATCCTGGTCGATCGGTCGGCGCCCGGGCATTCCTCTTCTGGCATCGGGCTGCCCACGCGGTCCTCGAAGATGTCTATTCCCCTGTCCCTGATCGATACAGTCACGTCCGAATAGTAATAGTCCTGTGCTGTCAGAAGCTGCATACCGGAACCGGTTTCCCTGCTCAGGCAGGCAAGATAAGCCGCGTCGTCCGTCGTTGTCACCTCATATCCGGTTCCTGGCTTCCATTTTCCCGCCTCCGGCCCGGAGGTCTCATGCGTAAAGGAATACCCCCTGCATTCCGAGAGGATCCGGACCGGGATGGAGCCCGCCGGATCACCGGTGCTCTGTGATATCCGGTATTCGTTGACCCATCCGCTCAGGGACACGTTCTTCGTTTTGTAGGAGATTGATCCGTCCGGTGAGATCAGACCGGACCAGGCAAAGATCCCGACATCGTCACCTTTGTATTTCCACTGGTATTCGGAAAATGTCCACGAAGCGGACGCCTGTACGAGGCTCTCCGCGTCGACCCCGTCCGCCGGAGTCAGACGGAATGAGGCATCCAGGCCCAGAACGGATTCATTGTTTTTCAGGGAATCCTTCCTGACAGCGGTCACCACCACCGTCGACAGATGGAACAGCCCCTGCTCCACATAAGCGCTCAGGTCATCGGAAGAAAGCTGCATGAATGTCTGGCTTCCCTCCGGGGTGATATATTGCTTTACGATACTCCCCGTTCCTCCAGTGCCCTCGGTGCTTCCCGTGATCCGGGTGATACCCCCGACCACGCGGGAGGAGTCGTCTCCCTTTATCCCGGTCGCGGACGGAGCAGCATCCATCTGCAGTGCCCAGGGCTGGTTATACTCCCCCAGGCAGTCCGTCTGCCAGGCGATGAACAGCCACTGTCCCTCTTCGTCATACAGACCGGATGGAAGGCTTGAGCCCAGCACCCTTCTCACCTGGTCCCGGGTATAGAGCGCCGGCATGCAGCTGATGGATCCGTCTGAAAATGCGTCCGCCGAAGCACTCAGGATCCGGGCGCCTGAATCGATACTCCCCTTTAATTCCTCCATCACAGCTGTCTGGACGTCACCGCTTTGCAGCGTCACACGGATGGAAGGTGTGATCGACCACTGAGAAGCGTCCGTAAGCTCCATGATCCGCACCGGATGGTACAGTACCTGGAACGCGGTGTTTGTGCCCGCCGAGATCGCACGGTAGTTGAAGAAGACAATGCTCTGATCCGTGTCGTCCAGGTACCAGTTGAACGGGCTGTTCAGGCTCTGCACCGGAGCGTCGGCACTTCCCCCCGGCACGCCGATCTGTGACGGGACGACGTCCTCCCCGAAACGATCCTCGAGCAGAGCGCGCGGAACACGGATCTCCACACTTCTCTCATCGAGATCCGTCGATGTATGGAACTCGATCTGGTACTTCAGGGAAAAGTCCTCTTTCCGCTGCACAGTATGAAGATCCTGCTCATTGACATAATAGTCCGAACAGCTCCAGAGGCCGCATCCCTGAGAGGCCGCGCCAAGAATCACAGCGCCCTTCCTTCTGTTTCCGTATCTCTCCTCCAGTTCCGTTGCCGCTCCGGCTTCCTCCCTGGGAAGAAGCGCCAGCTCCCTGAGCGACATGGAATCCTCATACCGGTATTCCTCCTCGTCTTTTTCGTCCTGCCAGATCCCGGTCTCCTTCCCGGGAAACTCCCCGGATCCACTGTCCTTTTCCGTCTCATCGAATATATTCTCCCGGGAATCGCTCTCTCCGGGAGCGGTTCTCATCTGCGGGAATTCTTCTGACTGGTCCGGTTTTTCCTCCGTCTCTGTTTCATCCGCTCCGCCCGGATCCTCCACGGACTCCTGCTGCCGGCCCTCCACTGCACTTACCTCTTCCGGATCTGTGTCCTCACTTTCATCGAACAGCGCGTCCGGTTCCTGATTCAGTTCCACCGGACCGGCAAGGATGAGGTCTTCTTTCATGACATAAGCATCATCATCATTTTCTTCTTCTTCCGTCTGTTCATCCGATCCGTCCTGCAGATCCGGACCGCCCGGGCCCTCTGCATCCAGCCATTCCTCCTCAGACGGATCCGTTCCGGACGGGGCCTCCACGCCGGACGGGGCCGGATGCCCATTATCCGGCCCTGTTTCCGATCCCGCCTCCACGGCCGGATCCTGTTCCTCCTGATTCCACGGGTCTTCTGAGGGTGTCCCCGTATCTTCAGCCGGATTCTCCCCTAAACCTCCGTCCCCCTGATCCGGGGCGCCCGGATCCATGCTTCCCCATACGTCCTGGTTCTCCTGATCCGAACTCCCTTTCAGTTCAGTGATCCCCCCCTCCGTAAAGCCTCCTGCCGCAGAGGCTTCCTGCGTCCGGCTGCTGTGCTCCGTCTCCATGGCTGCCCTGGCACTCAGCCCCATCAGGCAGATCATGATCACCATCACATAGATCAGTGTTCTTCTTTTCACGCTCATCTTTATCCCACCTTTCCCTGTTTCATCAAAATCTGTCCCGGCTTTCATCAAAACCTGTCCCGGCTCTTCCTGCTCACATATTCCGGGTGCTTTTCCGGCCGCTCCACAGACGGAATATAACCAGGCTTGTGCACAGGAGCGCCATCGCACCGGCCACGACCAGCATGATCCCGGGCCCTCCGGTCGCCGGAACAAACAACGATGCGTCCGCCGGTTCATTTTCAAACAGGAGAGACGGAATGCCGCCCTGCACACGCAGGCCGCTGTATCCTTCCCTTCCCTCCGGCGTCACCTGGCGGTATCCAAGCACCGTCTCCTCGATGACACTGTATCTGTCACCCTCCTCCATGCCTGCAAATACTGCCCGCTCTCCGCTTTTCAGGGTAAAATGCCCCTGCGCGTCGGTATACTCAGGATCCGTCCCTTCCAGGCTGCCGTTTCCGTTCACAAGGTAATAGGGAATGCCGCTTAAAGGACGGCCGTCCCGGTCGAGAAGGCAGAACAGAAACCTGTGATCCATATCACCGGAAAGCAGTGTCTTTTCGACAGTAAAATCCGCCAGCCGGTTCGTGAATGTCACTCTTGACCGGGAGGAGGACGCTCCCCTCCAGACAAGATCCCCGGATGGGACAAACAGATCCGAGCTGTCGTCAATTTCCTCAACATACAGATCCGAGCCGGCCGGAATCGATCGGATCGTTGCCTTCTGGTCTCCCCTGATCACAAAAATCCCGTTTTCATCCGTCCTTGTCTGTGCAGGAAGGGCGCCCTCCTTCCTGTCCCGAAGTTCCACCGGCGCATCCTTCCACGCCGCACCGTCCACCAGCACACGAATCTGAAAACTCCCCCTGTCAGGCAGCGCGCATCCCTCCGGCCACAGAATCTGTTTGGTGATCTCCAGGATACCTTCTGTCAGTCCCGGATCCTCTTTCGGAAGATACCGGTTTACAAACTGTGCCGTGTTCCCGTTTCTTTCAATCGTGCCGCTCAGAGATCCCGATGATCCGGGGACAACTCTCTCATAGTGTCCTGAGACCGTCTCCTCCACTTCCCACAGTTCTCCGACCGATACGTCCTCAAAGAGGGCATACTGCCCTGCGTGCAGGGTAAATGACCCATCCCTCCCGGTCCGGAAGGGAACCGGGTCTCCTGCCGCGTTTCCGGCAGGAACCAGGTTCTCCCCATCCCCGGTCAGGTCCAGAAGCTCTGTCCCCGACTCGTCAAACAGCCGGTACTTTACGCCGGAAGCCCTCTCAAGATCCAGCGTAAGGCGGAATGTAAACACATCCCCCGACGGCGCCCTGCTCCCGTCCTCTGCGTTCAGGACTTCCTTTCCCACCGTCAGGCAGGGAGCTGACGGGGATTCATTGACAAACAGAATCTTCCGCTCCCCTTCCACAAGCTTCGCAAAGTCCTCCTCACTGTCCGCGGCCCTCACTGACAGACAGGGCAGGAGGGTCATTCCCGCACCGACTGCAAGAAGCAGCATGCGTCTCCCTCTTCTTTTCCTTCCTGACCTGGTCCCGGACCCGCCGCCTGATCCGGTCCGGATACTGTCTCTGTTCATCCTTCCTCTCCTCCTCAACCTGGTCAGAATGATGACGATCACCACCGCGCATCCCAGGAAAGCGGTAACCAGGCCCGCCAGCGGAGTGTCGTCCAGCGTACGGACGACCTGCGTACTCTGGGCTGTTGTCCGAGGCACGTTGGTTCTGGTCTTCTTTTCAGACTCGGGAGCCTTCGGAACAGGCTTTCCCGTTACCGGGTGTTCCGTTTCTGTATTCTTTGTCTTTTCGATGACCGTCACGGTCTCCGTCTTCTCCGTGGAAGGAGCCTTCGTAGCGGGAGTCCCTTTTCCCGTGTCCTTTGCGGGCGCCTGTGGAGAGGGTTTTTCGGTCTGCGGCACTCTCTTTTCCGTCTGCGGCGCCGTTGTCTCAGGCTCCTGTTTTTCCGTCTGACGCACTTCTGTCTCCGATTCCACAACAACTGCTTTTGTTATCTCCCCCTTAATCCAGATATCCGGATCGTAGACAGGCCCGGTCCATTTTGTCCCTTCCTGCACATAGCAGGGAACGGCCACCAGAGTATCCTCGATGATTCCGTAAGAGCTGCTGTCCACCGCGTGGATCAGCCACGCGCCTTCCTCCAGTCCCGAAAATGTGCAGGTCCCATCTTCTGATGTCAGCGCGTCATGAACCTCCACATCCTGCATGGACACGATACCGGTTTCACCCTCCACATACTTCGTTCCGCCATAGATCATCTCCGACAGGATCCCCGTCACATGCTCTGTCGAAACGGAGGGCCTCAGGCTTGTCAGCTCCCCCAGATCCCAGTTCAGTATCATGCTGCCATCCGATTCGTTCACCCTGCCGACGCGGCAGGCTTCAAGCAGGACGCCCCCGCCCGAAACCTGCTCTGTCTGCTTCAGGTGAACGGTGATAGAGCATTTTCCACCCGTTCTTTCCATAACCGTTCAGCCTTTCTGGTTCAGTCTTTCTGCTGCACCCTTTCTGCTCAGCATTTCTGCTTCAGCATTTCTGCCCAGCCTTTCTGGTTCAGCTTTTCTGGCACAGTCTTTTCATTGCTCCTGCCGGGGATGAGTCTTCTTCCCTCCATAGCCTTTCACATACAGCCAGGTGACTGCCGTCAGTCCCGCCAGGGAAAGCACCAGGATCAGGGCGATACCTGTGCCGCCGGTCATTGGAAGACTGAATCCCACATGGTTTGCCGCCGCTACGACAATCGTTCTCTCCTGCCCTGCCGTGGTCAGGATCCTGCTGACGCCCTGTGTGCTTCCTGCGGAAATCGCAGTGTCATTGACCTCCACCGTAAAACTGCCGTCATTGATCACTTCCTCGCCGTGTTCCCCCGTTGTGGAGGACGGGATGATCTCTACCTTGATCGGGTTCATCAGAAGGCTGTAGCCGCTGGGAGCCTTGACCTCCTTCAGGTAATAGGTTCCGGCGTCCAGTCCCGTGAAATCCAGGATTCCGTGTTCATCGGTCACTCCGACCTCACGGTACGGTTCCTGGCTGAGCGCCTGCGCCGCTGTGCAGCCCTTCGCCGTCTCCTTATAGAGAGCGAACTGGGCGCCTTCAAGCATCGTCTTCTGTGTACCGTCCGTGTCCCCGTCGAACTTCTCGATCTCGATTCCGAAGCTGTAAACCCTCGCATCATCTTCTATTTCCTTGGTATCCGTCGGATTCAGCGGGTCATAGCTGTAATGGAGTGTGACCGTATTCTCATTTCCGGCAGAGGCAAGACTCACATGATCATTCACAACCGCGTTGTAAGAGAGCACGAGCTCCTGGTTGTGATGAGCCGCCACACTCAGAAAAGTTCCGGCCAGGCTGATCGTGAGCGTTGTGGTTCCATCGTCATTGGTTGTTACCGATTGTGAATAATCCGTACCAGCGGTCATCGGCTGTCCGCCGCATGTGAGACTGACCGTGGACTGTGTCAGCGTCAGGCCCTTCGCCATCGTGTCCACAAGCCGGAAGGTCGGGTTCTTCCCTTCCCCGAAGTAGACCGACGTATACGCCGGGATCTTCGTCGTGATCAGGTACTTCACCGTATCCCCGTTTGCGACCGTATCTTTGTCTCCCTCGTAGGTAGCCTCGTTCAGGTAGGAGCCCTTTGCCTCGTGGATCACCTTGTCAAGACCGACCGCGGAGCCCTTGGGCGATGCCGTCAGAGAATAGAGCCAGCTGTTCTGATTCTGCGGATCTGTATAGGGAAGGGCGACCAGGAACGGCTCCGACGGGAAATTCCCCGCCCTCGTTGCTGTCTCTACGACCAGCCAGATGCCTGCCTTGTTTGTCGTCCAGGA
>ONVT01000136.1 GCA_900321365.1 uncultured Eubacteriales bacterium
GACGAGTCACTGATAATCGTCACGCCCCACAGGGAATTCATCACCGGATACCCTGTTTCAGGATCCAGGATGTGGTGGTAGAGAACCCCGTCCTTCTCAAAGCATCTCTCATACACGCCGGACGTGACCACCGACTGATCCTGAACTTCAACCATATCGATGATCCCGTCATCAAACGGCTTCCGGATTCCGACTTTCCAGGGACTTCCGTCAGGTTTCGCTCCGATCGCCAGCACATTTCCGCCCAGATTGACCAGCCCGGATGTGACACCGTTCTCCTTCAGGTAAGCGGCCAGGGCGTCGGCTGCATACCCTTTGACCAGGGCGCCGAGATCGATCATCGTATCCGGCGAGTCGAAAGACAGATACCAGGCAGCGCTCCCGTCCGGTTCTTCCTCTGCCTCCACATGCACGGATGAGCAGTCCACCTTCTCCAGTGCATTCCGGATTTCTTCCTCCGGAGGAATTGAAGGATCCTCCGTCCTGAAGTCCCAAAGATCTGACAGCGGCGCAATCGTGATGTCAAATCTTCCGCCGCTGATACCGTAATCGTCAATTCCTTCCTGAACCAGCTCCGCCAGCGGAGCGCTGACCTCCACGCAGTCCTCCTCCCTGTGGTTGACCGCATACAACTCACTTTCTTCATCTGTCCGGCTGAATGTATGCTCAATCTCATCGCAGATGTCTCTGCATCCCGCGAGCAGTTCTTCCCCGTTTTCTTCCGCCTCAAACCGGATCGAGACTACCGTATCGAAATAGAATTCGTTCAGATTGTATTCCTGCGCACAGGCACACATGGGAATGCACAGCAGACACACTGCCAAAAGGCATGCCGCGGCATGCCTTCCTATCTTCCATATTGTCCGGGAGCCTGTCCTGATCTTCATGCTCTCTCCTCTTAATCGTACTTTATATGATTCTCTCTGGTCTTTTCTGTATTTGAGCGATTCCCGGAGATGTAAATACTGCAGACGCGTTTTAAAGTCACACTCCCACCACCCATGCGGGTGAGGGTGTGACTATAAACGCAGTCTCATGCCCAACGGCATTCAGTGCAGTATCCGTTATCACTTCACACTCGCCTCAAGCTTTCCGTCCACGCAGTCGACCAGGATCGTACTGCCCTGCAGCACATCCCCTGACAGGATCATACGTGCCGCGAGGGTCTCCACATGCTTCTGGATGTAGCGCCTCAAAGGTCTCGCCCCGAACGTCGGGTCATACCCTCCGTCCACAATATTCTGTCTGGCGGCATCCGTCAGCTCAATCCGGATCTGACGCTCGGACAGACGTCCGTTGAGCTCATCGATCTGCAGATCCACAATATGACTGATGTTCTCCCTTGTCAACGGATGGAAGAGAATGATCTCATCCAGCCTGTTCAGGAATTCCGGACGGAAATTACTTTTCAGCTCTGCCTCCACCGCTCTCTGCGCTTGTGGCCGGATCGTCCCGTCGTCGCCGATCCCATTCAACAGATACTGCGATCCGATGTTGCTTGTCATGATCAGGATTGTGTTCTTGAAATCAACGGTCCTTCCCTGAGAATCTGTGATCCTGCCGTCGTCCAGTACCTGGAGCAGGATATTGAACACATCCGGATGCGCTTTCTCGATCTCGTCAAACAGGACAACCGAATATGGTTTGCGGCGTACCGCCTCCGTCAGCTGGCCGCCCTCGTCGTACCCGACATATCCGGGAGGCGCTCCGATGAGCCTGGATACGGAGAACTTCTCCATATATTCACTCATATCGATACGAACCATGTTGTTCTCATCGTCAAACAGGTTCTGCGCCAGCGTCTTTGCAAGCTTCGTCTTTCCGACGCCCGTAGGACCGAGGAACAGGAATGAACCGATCGGACGTGACGGGTCCTTGATTCCTGCCTTCGATCGCAGGATGGCATCGACGGTGCGGTCCACAGCCTCGTCCTGCCCTACCACATGCTCATGCAGCTTGTCGCCAAGTGCCAGGATCTTCTGTCTCTCGCCCTCATTGAGCTTTGACACCGGGATTCCGGTCCAGCGGCTGACGACACGGGCGATCTCCTCCTCTCCCACAGACTCGTGGACCAGGGAGAGATCCTTCTGCCTCAGGGCAGCCTCTTCATCCGCAAGCTGTGCCTGAAGCTTCGGAAGTTCTCCATACTGAAGCCTCGCCGCCTCATTCAGGTCACTCTTCTGCTTGGCCGCCTCAATCTGACGATTCACCTCCTCGATCTGCTCTCTCAGGGAGCTGAGGTTTTCCACCGCATTCTTCTCATTGTCCCACTGCGCTTTCCGGGAAGAAAATTCCTCTTTCAGGTCCGCAAGCTCTTTCTGCAGCGTTTCCAGCCTCTCTCTGGAAGCATTGTCCGTCTCCTTCTTCAGCGCCGCCTCCTCAATCTGCATCTGCATGATCTTCCGGTTCAGCTCATCGAGCTCCGCCGGCATGGAATCCAGTTCCGTCTTAATCTGGGCGCAGGCCTCGTCCACAAGATCGATCGCCTTGTCCGGAAGGAAACGGTCGGAAATATACCGGTTCGACAGGGTCGCTGCCGCAACAAGCGCATTGTCCACAATCTTTACATGGTGGTAATTCTCATAGCGCTCCTTGAGTCCCCTGAGGATGGAAATGGTATCTTCCACCGTCGGCTCATCCACCATGACCGGCTGGAATCTTCTCGCAAGGGCCGCATCCTTCTCGATGTACTTGCGGTATTCATCCAGGGTCGTCGCGCCGATGCAGTGCAGCTCGCCCCTTGCAAGCATCGGTTTGAGCATATTGCCGGCATCCATGGCGCCGTCTGTCTTTCCGGCGCCGACGATCAGATGCAGCTCATCGATGAACAGAAGGATCTCCCCCTCACTCTTCGATACCTCCTGCAACACGGCCTTCAGACGTTCCTCGAACTCGCCGCGGTACTTCGCGCCTGCTACCAGCGCTCCCATATCCAGGGAAAAGACCTTCTTATTCTTCAGCGCCTCCGGGACATCTCCCTTCGCGATCCTCTGCGACAGGCCTTCGACCACAGCCGTCTTTCCTACGCCGGGATCACCGATCAGCACCGGATTGTTCTTCGTCTTCCTGGACAGAATGCGGATGACATTGCGGATCTCTTCGTCCCTTCCGATAATCGGATCCAGTTCCTGTGCCCTCGCCTTCGAAACCAGCTCTGTTCCGTACTTGTTCAGGGAATCATAGGTATCCTCCGGACTGTCCGTCGTCACCCTCTGGTTTCCCCGCACCGTTGAGAGGGCCTGAAGGAAACGGTCCGATGTGATTCCAAATTCCTTAAAGAACTTCTTCATGGAAGGCGACGGATGGTTCAGCATGGACAGGAAGAGATGCTCGACCGAGACATACTCATCCCCCATCCGCTTTGCTTCATCCTCCGCGTGAGTCAGCGCCTTGTTCAGATGCTGCCCGATATATGGCTGCGATCCACCGGAAACCTTCGGGCGCGCGTTCAGCGCCTGCTCCAGCGCATTTTCAAAATACTGCTTCTGAATTCCCATCTTCTCCAGCAGACGGCTGATCAGGGAATCATCCTGGTGAACGAGCGCATAAAGCAGATGCTCCTGCTCGATCTCCTGATTGCCAAACTCCGAAGCGACCTTCTCCAGAAGGTTGATCGCTTCAATCGATTTCTGTGTAAACTTCTGTATATTCATGGCTGCCTCCTTTCCGAAGACTCCTTCTTCCCGTTATTGATTCAAAGCTTCGGCACATGTGCGTTATACAAACCGAAGCTGTGGCACCGATCGCACCACAGCTTCTTTATATCACGTATTGTTAGCACTGTAAAGAGGTGAGTGCTAATCTATTTATGAAGTATTTGTGTCCGCTACAGTTCAGAGGCCCGCCCGCGTCCGTAAAGATCCATCATACGTCTGATCCTGCCGGCAAGCTCGTCGGACAGGTCTTCGCTTCGCATGCGCCATTTCCAGTTTGTTCCCTGCGTGGAAGGATGGTTGATCCTGGCAGAATTGTCCAGCCGCAGATAGTCCTGCATCGGAATCACGCACATGTCCGCCACACAGGAAAACGCCGTGATCACAAGCTTGTCCACGATCTCATCCGGATCATCCGTCCTCACGTCCAGATAATCCATGACCCTCTTCCTCTCCTGGGGCAGGATGCTGTCGATCCATCCCCGCACAGTCTCATTGTCATGCGTTCCGGTATATACAACGCAGTTTGGCTGATACCGGTAAGGAAGGTACTCGGCCGCACCGGTCGAATCCCTGGAGTCAAACGCAAACTCCAGCACCTTCATGTTCGGGAATCCGGTGTCTCTGACCAGTTTGCGAACCGTATCCGTCACATAGCCCAGGTCCTCTGCGATGATCTCGGTCTCCCCGAAATGCTCTCTGATGGCGTCGAACAGGGCAATGCCGGGCCCTTTTTCCCAGTGTCCGTTTTTCGCCGAATTCTCCTCAGCCGGGATTGCGAAGAATTCATCAAATCCCCTGAAATGGTCAATCCGGATGACATCATACAGCTCCCTGCATTTTCCGATCCGCTTCAGCCACCACTGATAGCCGTCCGCCGCATGCCGTTTCCAGTCATAGAGGGGATTCCCCCAGACCTGTCCGTCCGCTGAGAATCCATCCGGCGGAACGCCGGCGATCAGCCGGACCCTCCCCCGCTCATCCAGCATAAAGAGGTCGCGGTTTGCCCAGAAGTCGGAGCTGTCATGTGAGACATAGATCGGGATATCGCCGATAATCCGCACTCCCTTTCCTGCCGCATAGGAGCGCAGCGCTTTCCATTCCTTCAGGAATTCAAACTGGAGGAACTTATAAAA
>ONVT01000139.1 GCA_900321365.1 uncultured Eubacteriales bacterium
ATGCTCATGACGCAAACTGACAAAATATCAGAATAGAGCGAAGACGATGTATTACAATGTTAGCTGCAGTCGAGTGATGTTTTCTGCTTCCTCTTTTGTGCAGACCTTCAAAAGATCACGGACCTTGTCTCAGGGTCCAGAGTATTTTATGATTCATTGGGAGCTATCCTTTTGTGGTTTCCTGAGCTACTGTACTTTCTCATAATACATGTCGGTGAGAGCTGTTTTTACTATCTCCACAGGATTGCTCTGCGGATCCATCCAGTTCTCCACATTCTCCTTCCCCAGAATCACCGGCATGCGGTCATGAATGAAGGAGATTTCTTCTCCCGGTTCACGAGTCAGAACGGTGAAGACAGGCACCTTGATACCGTTTGCTTCCTCGATGGTGTATAATCCTGCAAGATATGTGATGAGCGCTCCTGTCGGTTGTATCATATATTTCTGTCCGGCTTTTTTCTGTCCTTTGATGGTCATATAATGTTCCCACTCAAAGTAATAGCTGCAGGGGATGATGCAGCGTCGGCGTTGCCAGCTTTCCTTCCAGAAAGGCTTGAACCCGGCGGTTTCTACCCTGCAATTTACGAGAGGCTTTCCTCTCTCCCGCGGATTCGTGAACCCCCAGATCATGGGAAAGACGGTGGGAGAGTGGTTGTTGTCCGGCGCGATCACGGGAGCGATGTCAGTCGGACATACTTCACCCTCCGTCTTCAGCGGCCGTCCCAGCTTCGCGACCATTCTGTCTTTCAGTGGAGAGTGAAAGGCACGGTCTATGTACGGTCTTAATTCTGGAGACAGTTCCATGTAATATCTCGTGCACATGTCCGGACCTCCCTTCGCGCCTCTAATATACCATATTTGCCGGGTGGTTTCTTCACTGTGCCTGTCTTCGCGGAAAGTAAATCTGGGATCCTCCCGGGAACCGGTCCCTTATGAAGGAGATTAATGATTCCAGAACGGTTGGTCTGAAAGAAGGAACAGAAAACATCGCTTCTGATAAAACCATAGCAGGCTTGAGCAGCATTTTGCATCCATAACAGATACATCTATTCCAGAGTCTGATATGGGCGAGGTTATCACAGAATTAAAGATGGCGGCAATGTGTGCTATACTTCTTTCGTACGAATCGATATTTGATGAGGGGAGCATATAATCAATCATGGAAAGAGAAATTCTATGAACTAACGCGTGGGTGGCAGACTTGAATTATAAAAAAGCATAGTATCGAATACTGAGTACCCGATAAGGAGGGAACTGCAATGAAATACCTCTTAAACGCAGCGCAGATGAAAGCCTGTGATCAGGCGACAATTGATACCTTCCGGATGCCTTCCCTGGTTCTTATGGAGCGGGCGGCTCTTGCGGTCAGGGACGTAGTTCTGGAGAGGTACCCTCAGGCTCAGAAGATTCTGGTGATCTGTGGAAGTGGAAACAACGGGGGCGACGGTTATGCCGCGGCCAGGCTCCTGAACCTTGCCGGGAGAAGGGCGGATGTCCTCTTTGTCGGCAGTCATGACCGCAGGACGGAACAGACCGCTCTGCAGGCGCAGATCTTTGAACGATACGGCGGGAGGGAGCTTCCCGATGACACTTCCCTGAAGGGGTATGACCTGATTCTGGACGCGCTGTTCGGGATCGGACTGAAGAGGGAAGTGATCGGCCGCTACGCGGATGTAATCGGGGCAGTGAACCGTGTGGATACGCCCGTTCTTGCCATTGACATACCTTCCGGCATCAGCGCGGACAGCGGGAGGATCATGGGGTGTGCCGTCCGCGCGGACCTGACCGTGACAATGCAGTACGCAAAGCTTGGACAGATGCTGTTTCCGGGCGCCTGGTACTGCGGGGAAGTTCTGGTGAGTGATGTCGGGATTACAGATGAACGCGTGGAATGGGAAGACGAGCCGGTGTACGCGCTCGAAAAGGAAGACCTGGCCGATCTGCTTCCGGGGCGGCGCCCGGACGCGAACAAGGGAACCTATGGAAAACTGCTGCTGATCGCGGGCGCTCGGAATATGGCGGGAGCGGCAGTTCTTGCAGGAGGAGCGGCCCTTCGGGGCGGATGCGGACTGGTGAAGATCCTTTCTGATGAGGCAAACCGTGAGATTCTGCAGACAGCCCTTCCTGAAGCCCTTTTTTCTCCGTGGCAGGAGGATGGGGAGGATGCAGGAAGCATGGACCTGTCTGAGCACCTGAAATGGGCGGATGCCGTTGCGATCGGTCCTGGACTTGGGCAGAGTGACCTGAGCAGGAGAGTCCTCATGACTGTGCTTTGTGAATGGAAGGGGCCGGCAGTCTTAGACGCGGATGCGCTGAACCTTCTTGCCATGATGAATCCGGAAGAGCGCAAAGCCCTCTCTCCCCTGACGGTGATCACGCCTCACCCGGGAGAGATGAGCCGTCTCTCCGTATTCTTCAAAGAAGGATCACAGAGTGTGGATGAGATAGCTTCTGACCCGGTCAGGGCGGCAAAGGCCGGTTGTGAGGCATTTGGATGTATCACTGTCATGAAGGGGGCAAGAACCGTAATAGCCGATTCACAGCAGGTCTGGCTGAACCTGTATGGAAACGACGGGATGGCGGCAGGCGGATCCGGCGATGTGCTGACCGGAATCATTGGCAGTCTCCTGGCGCAGGGAGCCGAACCGGCAGACGCGGCGAAGGCCGGTGTCCTCCTTCACGCGCTGGCCGGCGACGCTGCCGCAGCAGGATCCGGAAAACGCAGCATGAAGGCCGGCGATCTGGTTACATTCCTTCCGAATGTGCTCAGAACCTGTAATTGAGCACAGCCCCGCCACCCCCGCGGCTGCGCGATCTGCGGGATGTACCAATTTGCGTGCATCCTGTTTTCCGATACCGCAAAGTGTTCTATAATGGAAACAGCATATAACCGAATTCACACAGCGAGGTGGAAAGATGGTAGTTAGAGAGAACTGGGACGAGGTGTTCACAAAGAGACTTTCCAGGTGCTATGACGAGATGAAGTGGCTCTATGGGGAACTATATCACGGGGATGAGGACGCATTTGACTATTTCCTCACAATGCTGTATGAAAACTATTCCGCGAGAAAGCCTCAGCTGCGCAGCCTGGATGAATCCAGGGAGGCGCTTCCGGAGTGGTACAGGGACGGCAGCCTGGTCGGCATGCTCATGTACACACAGTGCTTTGCGAAGAACCTGAAAGGCGTGGAGGAGCATCTGGATTATATCCGTGAGTGCGGCGTGAATTATCTGCACCTGATGCCTCTGCTCCAGAGCCCGGAGGGACGAAGTGACGGAGGCTACGCTGTCTCGGATTTCCGGAAAGTAGACCCTGCACTTGGAACGATGGAGGACCTGGAGGATCTTGCGGATGCGTGTCATGGAAGGGGCATGAGCCTGTGCCTTGATTTTGTGATGAACCATACCAGCGAGGATCACGAATGGGCGAAGAAGGCACGCAGCGGCGATAAGGAATATCAGGACCGGTATTTCTTCTTTGACAACTGGAATATCCCGAATGAGTTCGAGAAGACGGTGCCGCAGGTGTTTCCCACCACCGCTCCGGGTAATTTTTCCTGGTGCGAGGAAGCGCAGAAGGTCGTGATGACCACATTTTATCCGTATCAGTGGGATCTGAATTACTGGAATCCGATGGTCTTCAATGACATGACGGACAACATGCTGTATCTGTGCAACCGCGGCGTGGATGTCATCCGCCTTGACGCGGTTCCCTATATCTGGAAGCAGCTCGGGACGAACTGCCGCAACCTTCTCAGGGTCCATACCCTGGTGAGGATCATGCGGATGGCGGCAGAGGTGGTGTGTCCCGGCACGCTTCTTCTGGGTGAGGTTGTGATGGAGCCTTCGAAGGTCGTTCCGTATTTCGGCTCCGTGGAAAAACCGGAGTGCCATATTCTCTATAATGTCACCACAATGGCGACGACCTGGCATACTGTCGCCACGAAGGATGTCCGCCTGCTCAGGCACCAGCTCGGAACTGTCTTCGCACTTCCGAAAGAGTATACCTTTCTGAATTATCTGCGCTGCCACGATGACATCGGCTGGGGACTGGATTATCCCTTCCTCCGGCAGTTCGGCATCGAGGAGGTTGCGCATAAAAAGTTCCTGAATGATTATTTCAGGGGCCTTGGGTATGAGTCAGACGCCAGAGGCGAGCTTTATAATGACGACCCCAGGCTCGGCGACGCCAGGCTGTGCGGAACGACTGCAAGCCTGTGCGGAATCGAGGCCGCGCTGTATGAGAAGGATGAGGAGAAGCTGGAGAAAGCGCTGAGGCTGGATATCATGCTGCACGCGTTCCTGTTTACGCAGAGCGGGATCCCGGTTCTGTACTCCGGGGATGAGATCGCCCAGGAGAATGACTACACCTACCATGACGATCCTCTGAAGGCGGAGGACTCCCGTTATCTGCACCGCGGAAGCCTGGACTGGAAGCTGACGAAGAAAAGAAAGAACAAAAAGACGGTTCAGGGCAGGATGTTCCAGGCAGTGAAGACATTCGAAAAGCTCCGACTGGCTCATCCGGTGTTCCGGGATGAGGCAGATGTGTGGCTTGTCGAGACCTGGAACGACCATGTGCTTGGCATCGGCCGCTACTACGAGGGTGAGAAGCTGATCGCCCTGTTCAATTTCGGAGACGGGGATGAGGTTGCCTGGGTAAATGAGCCGGAGGACTATATCGACCTGATCACGGGCAAGGAGAGACCGGCAAAGGGCGTGGAGATTCCCGCGAACGGATTTGCCTGGCTCCTGACCTGTTTCGGGAAGAAGAAGGGAAGATGACAGAATATGAACTTACGGGAACAGGCCGAGGAGAGGGAGTATCAGTTCCTCAGTCCGTACGCGGCCCGCTCTTCGGAAAGCAGGGGCCGGGACAAGGAGGAGGCGCAGGATGAGATCCGAACCGTCTATCAGAGGGACCGTGACCGTATCCTCCACAGCAAGTCCTTCCGCAGACTAAAACAGAAAACACAGGTATTCATTGCCCCGGTCAGCGATCATTACAGGACAAGGCTGACGCATACGCTCGAAGTGTCACAGCTTTCGCGCACCGTCTCAAAGGCACTCAGGCTGAACGACGACCTGACCGAAGCCATCGCGCTCGGACATGACCTGGGACACACTCCTTTTGGACATGCCGGTGAGAGGGTGCTCAATGAGATCTGTCCGCTGGGCTTCCACCACTATGAACAAAGCGTGCGCGTCGTGGAGCGGCTGGAGCGGGACGGACAGGGACTGAACCTGACAAAGGAGGTCCGGGACGGAATCCTGAACCACCAGTGGGATCTGCGCCCTGCCACGCTGGAGGGGCAGATTGTGCGCTTCTGCGACAAGATCGCCTATATCAACCATGACATCGACGACGCGGAGAGGGCGGGGCTCATGACGGAGTCCGACATCCCGGCACAGATCCGCGAAAACCTCGGCGCATCCACAAAAGAGCGCCTCGACACGATGATGAATGATATCATCTACAGCAGCCTTGACCGCGCAGAGATCCGGATGTCGCCGAAGACAGAATCTTACATGATGGCCCTGCGCGAGTTCATGTTTGAGAGTCTGTACACAAACAGCGAGGCGAAGACGGAGGAGAAGAGGGTTCCCTATCTTCTGACCAGCCTGTACCGGTATTATGAGGGGCATATCGATGAGATGCCTGCTGAATACACCCGCCTGATCCGGGAGGGGGAAACGGAAGACCGGACGGTCTGCGATTTCATCTCCGGGATGACGGATCCTTACGCCCTAGAGCGGTTTACGGAGCTCTTCATTCCCCGCCGCTGGCCGGGGGAGTAAGGAACCGCAGGCAGAAAACTCAACCTGTGTGGGCTGCTCATGTCTGACACCAATTCTATTGAGATGAATCACATAGAATTGGTGTCAGACATGGCAAACGTACAGGTAAAAACTGACAGCCATCGGGGACATATATGTATTATTCAGACGACATTATGGATCAGGTTCTTTCGGCAAATGACATTGTGGATGTCATCGGCCAGACCGTGCGCCTGAAGCGCGCCGGAAACTCCTATGTCGGGCTGTGTCCGTTCCACAATGAGAAAACCCCGTCCTTCTCCGTCTCCAGGCAGAAGCAGGTGTACTACTGCTTTGGATGCCACAGGGGCGGAAACGTCATTTCATTTGTGGAAGAGTACAACAACATGGGGTTCTGGGAGGCGATGGAGTATCTGGCACAGCGCGCGGGGATACGGCTTCCCGAGAAGGAGATCTCCTCCGCGGAGCGAAGGAGCATGAGTGAACGGACCGAGCTGCTGGATGTGAACCGCCTGGCAGGGACCTATTATTACTGCAGCCTGCGTTCTCCCGCAGGAAAGAGCGGGATGGACTACCTGGTGAAAAGAGGGCTGTCGGAGGAGACCATGAAAGCGTTTGCCCTCGGATTTGCCCCGAAAACGCCGTCGGACGGCCTCTACCGCTACATGAAGTCGAAGGGGATCAGTGATGACCTCCTGCGGCGCAGCGGACTGATGAACGTCGACGAGAGACGTGGCACCATGTATGACAAGTTCTGGAACCGGGTCATTTTTCCGATTCTGGATCCGTCAAACAGGATCATCGGATTCGGCGGAAGGGTCATGGGGGACGCGAAGCCGAAGTATCTGAACTCCCCTGAGACGAAGATCTTCGACAAGAGCCGCAGCCTCTACGCGCTCAACCTGGCCAGGAGGAGCCGGGAGGATTACCTGGTACTGTGTGAGGGGTATATGGATGTGATCTCCATGCACCAGGCAGGCTTTACGAATGCGGTGGCGTCACTTGGAACCTCGCTCACGCCGGGACACTGTTCCCTGCTCTCCCGTTATACAAAGAAGGTCGTGCTGAGTTATGATTCAGACAACGCTGGTGTTGCCGCTGCCATGCGGGCGATCCCGATGCTGCGGCGGGCCGGGATCACGCCGAAGGTCCTGCGGCTTGACCCGTACAAGGATCCGGATGAACTGATTCTCGCTCTCGGACATGACGCGATGCAGGAGAGGCTTGAGAAGGCGCAGAACGCGCTGATGTTCGAGATTGAGATCACGAAGAGGGAATATGATCTGTCCGATCCGGACTCCAGGACACGCTTCTTTGAGAACGTGGCGGCACGGATTGCCTCTCTTGAGACGCAGATGGAACGGCAGAGCTACATTGATGCGGTCTGCAGGGAGTATCTGGTGGAGAAAAGCCAGCTTCAGGAGCTTGTGACCAGAAAGCTGGTCGCGGGACCATCCGTCCCTGCGGGAGGGGGATCCTTCTTCCAGAGCTTTCAGGATACACAGGCGCCAGGGCAGGAGGAATATGATCCATATGATTCCGGATACGATCCCGCGAAGCTCTATGGATATGATGAAGGTGGGTATTATGAGGACGAGTCGACCGGAGAGATGTATCAGGTTCCTCCGTCCGCGTCCAGAAAGATCCGCTCGTCGACGGTCAGGGAGCAGGGGGAAGACATCTCAAGAAGACTCCTGCTCAGTTACATCAGCCGCTATCCGGGAATCTTCGATACGGTGAAGCAGTATGTGAAGATAGAGGATTTCGGTGGGGGACTGACCGCTCAGGCGGCCGGCGTGATCTACGATCAGATGGAAAAGAAAGGGAGGGTTGACGAGGCCTCTGTGCTGGGTTTCTTTCCCGACGCGCAGGATCAGTCACAGATTGCCGGGATTTTCCATACGCTCGACCAGGCATCCTCAGACAGGGACCGGGAAAAGGCGGTCAGGGAGACGCTGATAAAGGTGTTTTCCGCGTCCGGCACCGGCACCGGCCTGGATGAGGTGATCCGGAGGAAGCGGCAGGAGAAGGAGCTTCGCAGCATTCGGATCCCCTTGTGATCCTCCAGAAAGAAGGTCCCAGGTTTCTTATGGCACGTAAGAACCTGTACATAAATGAGGAAATAACATGGTTCTTTCACGCCGGCTCAGGGCCGTATCGGATCTTGTGACGCAGGGAAACCGCCTTGCCGATATCGGGACGGATCACGCGTTCGTTCCGATCTTTCTCGTGGAGGAAGGAAGGATTCCCTTCGCGGTTGCGATGGATGTCAATGCCGGCCCCCTGGAGCGCGCCAGGGATCATATCCTTGCCCATGGCCTGGAGGACAGGATCCTTACCCGTCTTGGCGACGGTCTTCAGGCGCTGGAAGAGGGAGAGGCGGATACGGTCCTGATCGCCGGGATGGGCGGGGCTCTGACCGTGCGGATCCTGGAGATGCGCGGCGGCCTGGACAGCGAGGTGAAGGAGCTGGTGCTGCAGCCCCAGTCAGAGATCGCCTCCGTCCGGAGATATCTGGAAAAAACCGGCTGGAGAATTGACCGGGAACAGATGGTTCTGGAGGACGGAAAGTATTATCAGATGATGTGCTGCCATCCTGGACGGATGGAGCTGACAGACGCACAGGCGCTTTACGGGCCGTGCCTGATGAGGGACAGGCCCGACGTCTGGACCGGATACCTGAAATGGAGAAGGGGGATCCTGGAGAGAAACCTGTCCCGACTTGAACAGGCGCAGGGAGAGCGCGGAGAGATAAGACGCGCTGAGATCCGCGCAGAACTGGACCTTTTGAAACATTTAAGGACTTGTACAGGTTTTTTCTGTACAGTTCCTGATCGATGTCAAGCTGCTTTTGATGCGTGATAAAGGATTCTTCGTCCGCGGGCAGCGAGTATTCCATCTTAAAAAAGGAAGCATGAGATGACACTGAAGGAATTACAGGCAGGGCAGAGCGCCCGGATCGAATCGGTCGGCGGAGAGGGTGCCCTCAGACAGCATTTTCTGGACATGGGGGTGATACCCGGCGCGGAGGTTACACTGGTCAAGTTCGCGCCGCTGGGAGACCCGATGGAGCTGAGGATCCACGGGTATGAACTGACACTGCGTCTGGATGACGCCGGGAAGATCGAAGTGACCCGGGTGGAGGAGCCAAAGAAGATTGTTTCGGAGGAGAGGGGAAAGAAGGTTCCCCATCCGTTCATCGGAGAGCCGGGCATCCATCATGTGAAGGATGAGTCGGAGCCGTTCCCGGAAAACCACGTGCTGACATTTGCGCTGGTCGGCAACCAGAACAGCGGAAAGACAACCCTGTTCAACCAGCTCACCGGGTCGAATCAGCATGTCGGGAACTTTCCGGGCGTCACGGTGGACCGGAAGGACGGAGCGATCCGCGGATACGCAAACACAAGGATCACCGATCTTCCGGGCATCTATTCCATGTCCCCCTACTCCAGCGAGGAGATTGTGTCACGAAATTTTGTCCTGCAGGACAAGCCGGATGCAGTGATCAATATTGTGGACGCGACCAACATCAAGAGGAACCTGTATCTGACGATGCAGCTTCTGGAGATGGATGTGCCGGTGGTTGTCGCCCTGAACATGATGGACGAGATGAGGGAAAACGGCGGATCGGTCGACATCAACGCGATGGAGACTTTGTTCCAGACGCCGGTTGTCCCTATCTCTGCCGCAAAAAATGAAGGCGTGTCGGAGCTGGTGGAGCATGCA
The DNA here is from genome assembly GCA_900321365.1 of uncultured Eubacteriales bacterium. Next base: position 9,505 of record ONVT01000139.1, read on the forward strand.
GTCCATATCGCCCGCTATCAGGAAAAGCCTGGTCGGCAGGATTTTTGCCTTCCGGGAGAGAACGGCGGCGCGGTACACCGCAGTCTCCACGCGGTGGAAAGCCTGATCGAGGACCATGCCGAAAAGGCAGCCCTTCCCCTGCGCTTCTGCGCGACAAAGGCGCTGGAGGGCGACCATATGATTCTGAAACAGCTTGAGCTGGACCAGAATGAGCTCGAGACGTTGGAGCACATCGCGCTCCAGATGGAGAAGGAGCGCGGCCTGGACAGGAACGCCGCGATTGCTGACATGCGGTTCGCGTTCATCGACAAGGTCTGTGAGGAGTGCGTGACGCAGCCGGCTGAGAGCAGGGAGCGGATCCGGTCCGAGAAGCTTGACCGTGTCCTGACAGGAAAATGGACCGCTCTGCCGATCTTTATTGTCATCATGGGGCTGGTCTTCTTCCTGACGTTTAATGTGATCGGCGCGTGGCTTCAGGGAATCCTGGAGATGGGGATCGGAGCGATGACTGACTGGGCAGACGCGGCCCTGACGGCAGGAAACGCGAATCCTGTCCTCCACAGCCTCATCATCAAGGGAATCTTTGAGGGCGTCGGGAGTGTTCTCAGCTTCCTGCCCATAGTCGTTGTGATGTTCTTCTTTCTGTCGATCCTGGAGGACAGCGGGTATATCGCGCGGGTTGCGTTTTTCATGGACAATATGCTGAGGAAGATCGGCCTGTCAGGCAGGAGTATTGTCCCGCTCCTGATCGGATTCGGCTGCTCCGTTCCGGCCGTGATGGCGACACGGACGCTTCCCAGTGACCGGGACAGGAAGATGACAATTCTCCTGACGCCGTTTATGAGCTGTACGGCAAAGCTGCCGATCTACGCGTTTTTTGTCAATGCGTTCTTCCCGAAGCAGGGCGGACTGATCATGGTGGGGCTGTATGTTCTCGGGATTATCCTGGGGATCCTGTTCGCCTTCCTGCTCAAGGGCGTGCTGTTCAAGGGCGAGGCGGTCCCGTTCGTTATGGAACTTCCCAACTACCGGCTGCCCAGCGTGCGGAGTACCATCCAGCTGATGTGGGAGAAGGCAAAAGACTTCCTCCAGAGGGCATTTTCCGTGATCCTGATCGCTACGGTGGTGGTCTGGTTCCTGCAGAGCTTTGACCTGAGCCTGGCGATGGTGACAAATTCCGCGGACAGCATCCTGGCGCGCATTTCCGGCTTCCTGGTGCCGCTGATGAGTCCGCTCGGCCTGGGAGACTGGCGGATCGTGACGTCCCTGATCTCCGGTTTCATGGCGAAGGAGAGTGTCGTATCCGTTTTGAATGTTGTCTTTGAAGCGGAAGGCGGCGTGACGGCCGTGATTCAGCCAGCCGCCGCGGGATGCCTGCTGGTCTTCTGTCTGCTGTACACACCCTGTGTCGCTGCGATCGCATCGATCCGAAGGGAAATGGGAAGGCTGTGGGCAGTCGGGGTCGCGCTCACGCAGTGTGTAATCGCCTGGATTGTGGCATACCTGCTCCACTTTCTGTTTCTGCTGCTGTGAAGAACAGATCCTAAACAGGAAGCAGGATGGTCAGGTTATTCATTGACAGGTACAGACAGCGGGAAGGAGATAGAGGAAGAGAAGATGAATCTGCTGGATGTTGTTCTGGTTATCGTTCTTGCGGCTGTGATCGGTGCGGCACTGTATAAATGTATCTCCGTTCGGAAGAGAGGAAGCTGTTCCTGCGGCTGTTCTTCCTGTCCGGGGAATGCCTGTTGCGTGAAAACAGGAAACAGAGAAAACGGGAACAGGGATGGCAACACAAAATGACCTGATTCCACAGCTGCCGCTGCGGGATTGTCAGGAAACTATGGAAAAAAACAGCATCTGTGAGGAAAGGATGAGACTATGGAAGTTCTGTGCATCGGACTTGCTGTGATGGATATCTCAGCCAGGCCCATCAGCAGGGATATGGAGTGGCAGGAGAAGCAGAGCATCTCCGAGATCGGGATACAGCTGGGCGGAGACGCGGTCAACCAGGGAGTTTTCCTGAAGAAGCTCGGGATGGATTGCGGGCTGAACATCTGCATAGGAGCGGACAGTACCGGCATGATGCTGAAGGGAGCCCTGGAACAGAACGGGGTGGATACCTCCCTGGTCTGTGTGCGGGAAGGCGTGCGGACAGGTACCTCCCTTGTCATCATCGACCAGAAGGGCGAGAGGAGGATCTTCTCAGCCAGCGGTTCGGAGCGGGAGATCCGGATGGAGGATCTGCCCGACCCGGTTCCTAAGGGAGTGAAGGCAATCTCCCTGGCCAGCCTCTTCGGGCTGGACAACCTGGAGAGGAGCGGGCTGGAGAAGTACCTGGAGCGTGCGAGGGATCGTGGGATCCTGGTGTTTGCGGATACTGTTTATGACAAGAACGGGATCGGGCTGAACGGAATCCGGCACCTGCTTCCACAGATTGATTATTTTCTTCCAAGCAGCTATGAGGCGGAAACCATGAGCCGGAAGGGATCGCCCGAGGCGTGTGCCGCGTTTTTCAGGGAACAGGGAGTGAAAAATGTCCTCATCAAGTGCGGAGCGGACGGGATCTTCGCGGATACAGAGTCCTTCCGCGGATGGGTCAGCGCCATGAAGGTGGATCCTGTTGATACGACGGGAGCCGGGGATTGTTTTGCCGCAGCCTTCATCACGGGGATTGTAAAGGGATATGACGTAAAGGAGGCATGCTCTCTTGCCTGCTGCGCCGCTTCCTACAGCACGCTGTTCCTGGGGGCCTCCACGGCGGAGATTACCTGGGACAAGGTTCTGTCGCTCGCGGCGGATCGTTTTTGAGCAGCCACATGGATCGCATCTGTATGTGTAACGACAGAAACCGCTGTAACAGGATTCATAAGCTGTTTCTGGACAGATCCCGCACAAAAGGAAGGAGAGAAGATGAGACGAAGAATTACCGCCGCCATTCTGTCAGCTGCCCTGATCTGCAGTGCCCTGAGCGTTTCTGCCCTGGCGAAGGATCAGTTAAAGACGGACGAACCTCCTGTTCCGGGCGTGGAGGAGGGACTGGCGAAGCAGGAAGAAAGCGGATCCGCAAAGCAGGGAAAGGACGGATCCGTGTCTGTTTCGAAAAAGACATTTCCCGTTTATGTGTATGACATAGACACTTCTTTTGACATGCCGGTATACTTCGCAGATGACGTGACGGATCTTCCGTATGTCGACCTGAAGGACTGGGGGGATGTGATGGTTACCATCTATCATCTGCTGGGCTATGACGACTATGATCTCTATTATGAACAGGATGGAGGAGTGTTTCAGTACACCAGGGAAAACAATTATTCCACGCTGTTTGATTTTGATAAGGATCAGATCCTGTTTGAGGACTATGACGCGTTTATCCATGTTCCGGGAGACACATCCCTGCTGGATATGGTCACCGCCGATTCCTATGACGACGAGGGCAATTCACTCCTGTTCGAGAGGATCGAGAAAGGGTCATTTGACCGGTACGGAAAAGAGATCGAGCTTGACCTGAAAAACTATGATATCCCGCTCTATTATGTGGAAGATGAGGAGCTCTATCTGGTTCCCCTGCAGACGATGGGAGATTTCCTTCTGTCCCTTCCGCTCGGATTCAACTCCTTCTTCAACGAGGAGGCAGTATATCTGACAACCCAGGACGGACTGTGGGAGAGTGACGAAACGCTGACGCCGCTGGGGGAGTCCTATTATTCGGCTCCTTACGGGAAAATGAGCGAGCCTCTCGCATGGTTCAATTACTGTGAACTGTGCCTGGCCCTGGACAATCTGTACGGACTGAAGGAGATTCATGATATCGAGGTCTTCGACAATATCTTCACGGAGACAGGATATAAACAGGATCTGTGCAGCACGGATTCCAATGTCGCGGACGGCGCGCTGAATGATTTCATCTCTTACTACCTGGACGACCTTCATTCCGGATTTACCTTCTTTTCCTACCGCACAGAGGACATGCAGACGATCGGGGGAGAAGGGCTTTCCTCCCTTCAGGACACCGAAACCGGAGAAATCTATTTTTCGGCCAGGGATCAGGCGGAGGAAGAAATTCTCAGCTATGAGGAAGTAGGTAATACGGCTTACGTCACCTTTGACGCGTTCAGCATGCAGATGGATCCCTCCGATTACTATGAGGAGGATCTGGAGATAGACGCGGATCCCTCGTCCGGGTCTCTGGATACCATATCGCTGATCCTCTACGCGCAGGAACAGATCTGCAGGGAGGACAGTCCGGTGGAGAACGTCGTGATTGACCTGAGCCTGAACGGTGGAGGTGAGCTGGACGCGGCCGCCTTCGTATGCGCATGGTTCCTGGGAGAGACTTCCCTGAGCATCAGGAGTTCCCTGACGGGTGCGGTTTCAACGGGCAAATACAAGGCGGATACGAACCTGGACGGTCTGTTTGACGAAGATGACACTCTGTCAGGAAGGAACCTGCTCTGCCTGATCGGGCCATACAGCTTCTCCTGCGGCAATCTCGTCCCGAGCGTTTTCAAATCCTCTCAGAAGGTGATTCTTCTGGGCCGCGAATCCGGAGGCGGAAGCTGCTCGATCCTGCCGATGTCCACGGCTTGCGGCGCGATCTTCCAGATTTCCTCACCGTACCGCATGTCTTACCTGAAGAACGGATCCTACTATGATATTGACAGGGGGATCGACCCGGACTGCCTGATCGTGAAGCCTGGGAACTTTTATGACAGACAGGCTCTGACAGAGTACATCAACGCTCTGTTCTGACTATGATACTGACACTTGCCGTTCTGACGGGCTGTCTGCTTGACTTCCTGCTGGGAGATCCCGAAGGGATTCCTCATCCGGTGGTTCTGATGGGAGCGTGCATCACAAAGGCGGAGAGGATCCTTCGGCGCATATTTCCGAAAAGCCCGAAGGGAGAACTCGCAGGCGGGTGTGTCCTGGCCGCGTTTCTTCCGACGACCGTCTTCCTGATAGCCTTTGTCGCCTGCAGACTCTGCCTGAGGATCCATCCCGCGGTGTACTATCTGCTCGAGAGCTTCTGGTGTTATCAGTCACTGGCGGCAAGAGGACTTGCGCGGGAAGCTGAGGGGGTCCGGGGGGCTCTGACAGAGCAGGGTCTGGCATCCGCCAGAAAGCAGGTATCGAGAATTGTCGGGCGTGATACGGACGGTCTGGATGGGGCCGGTGTTATCAGGGCGTGTGTGGAGACGGTGGCAGAAAACTCCTCCGACGGAGTCGCGGCCCCGCTTCTGTACATGCTGATCGGCGGTGCTCCTCTGGCTCTTGCGTATAAGGCGGTCAATACGATGGACAGCATGATCGGCTACCGGAATGACCGGTACCTGTTCTTCGGAAGAGCGGCGGCAAGGCTGGATGACATCGTCAATTTCATTCCGAGCCGGATCACTGCCCTGTGTTGGATTGCGGCTGCATTCCCCGATCCGGAGGCGGACGGGAAAAATGCCTGGAGGATCTTCCGAAGGGACCGGTGGAATCACCCCAGCCCGAATTCCGCCCAGCCCGAGTCCGCGTGCGCAGGCGCGCTCCATATCCGCCTTGGCGGTCCGGCATACTACTTCGGCGCTCTTCATGAGAAGCCGCCGATCGGGGAGGATGACCGTCCTGTTGAAACGGAGGACATCCGCCGTAGCGTGAGGCTGATGTGGATCAGTTCCGTGCTCCTGCTCGCGGCGGGGATCATCGTCAGGATCTGCTGTATCCGGGTATGAGAGGAAGGATCGTTTGGGCTTGCCAGCGGTTCAAAAGAGCGTTTTCCGTCGATGATGCAGTGTAATCCCTGATTATGGAAATGGGCTTTCAGTGGTACTCTCAAAAGAATAAATATTTTTCAGACAGAGAAAGCGACAGATGCGTGAATGCCGGGGAGCTTGCGCGCCAGAGGTGGAACCGGATCCAGCATCCGCTTCATGGCCTCGGCCTTCTGGAGGATGCGATCGTGCAGATCGCCTCTCTGACGCAGAGCGCGGATATTTGTCTCGATAAGAAAGCGGTCGTAATCTTCTGCGCGGACAACGGAGTGACGCAGGAGGGGGTAACCCAGACGGACAGCTCCGTGACCGGCAAGGTTGCCGGGGGATTTGCCCGGGGGACGACTCCTGTGTGCAGGATGGCCATTACGGCAGGGGCGGCTGTCTTCCCGGTGGATATGGGGATGAAGGATTTTCCCGATACGCCGGGAATCCTGAATCGGAGAATCGGAAACGGGACCGCCAACATCCTCCATGGCCCCGCCATGACGCGCGAAGACGCCGAAAAAGCCATATCGACCGGAATCGATCTGGCCGGTGAACTGAAGGAGCAGGGCTTCCGGATCCTCGGTGTCGGAGAGATGGGGATCGGGAATACGACAACCGCCTCCGCCTGCGCCTGCGTGCTGCTGGGGCAGGATCCGGAACGGATGACCGGAAAAGGGGCCGGCCTGTCAGAGCAGGGATATCTGCATAAGATTGAAGTGATTCGTGAAGCGATCCGAAGAAACGGCCCGGACTGGACAGACACCGTCGAGGTTCTGAGAAGAGTCGGAGGGTTTGACCTTCTTGGGATGTGCGGCATGTTCCTGGGCGGATATATCCACCGGATCCCGCTTCTGATTGACGGCTTTGCCAGCAGTGTAGCAGCGCTTGCCGCGGTGCAGATCTGTCCGGACTGCTCTGGGGCGATGATCGCGAGCCACCTTTCTTCCGAACCGGCCGGGGCGCTTGTCCTGGAAGCGCTTGGAAAGGAACCTCTGATCACGGGGAAGCTCCACCTGGGAGAGGGGACAGGCGCGGTCCTTGCGATGCCCATGCTGGACATGGCGCTTGCCGTATACAGGGACAGTGCCACGTTTGAGGAAGGCGGCGTTCCGGCATACCGGCCGTTGTAAAAATGAGGTGATATGGATGATAACGCTGGTCATAGGCGGAGCGGACTCTGGAAAGAGTGAATACGCGGAACACTGCCTGGATCATGTGCAGGGAGAAAAGATCTATATCGCGACGATGATTGCCTCCGATCCGGAGAGCAGGGAAAGAGTACACAGGCACAGAAGACGCCGCTTGGACAGGAACTTCCGGACGATGGAGTGTCCGGCCTGTCTGGAAAAGGCCGCCCTTCTGATCCCTGCGGATGCCGCAGTTCTTCTGGAAGGCATCGGTACGCTTGTGGCAAATGAGCTTTTCTGTGACATGCTCCCTGATCCTGATGCGGCAAAGAGCAGGATCATGAATGGCATCCATGCGGTCATTTCCCGCGCAGGGGAGCTCGTGATCGTATCGGATGAAGTCAACCGGGCCGGATTCGGGTATCAAGGTGATACAAGGCTTTACCAGAAGCTGGTCGGAGAACTGAATCAGGAGCTGTGCCGGCTCTCGGACAGGGTGGCGGAGATGGTATGCGGTTTTCCGGTGCTAAGGAGCTGTCGCGAGATTACTAGTGAAGATTGAACATCTTCAGAAACTGTTATGATCAGTGTCTGAGAAAACGATAATCAATGAAGACTCTATTAGAAACGGTCGTGGCGGCATTTTCCATGTTCTCGGCGCTGCCGATGTCGAAGAATGGCTGGAATGAAAGGAGCATGCGCTTCCTTCTGGCCGCGTTCCCCCTCGTCGGGGCGGTGATCGGCTTTCTCGAGGCTGCGTGGTTCTTTCTGTCCTCGCGGTTAGCATTCCCCGGGATTCTGACTTCGTCGGTAGCCTGTGTGCTGCCGGTGCTGGTCACAGGGGGAATCCACATGGACGGATACATGGATGTCTCGGATGCGCTTTCCTCTTATGGGGACGAACAGAAGAGGAGGGAGATTCTGGCGGATCCCCACATCGGGGCGTTTGCCGTGATTCATCTGGCGGTCCTTCTGATTCTGAACCTTGGCTTTGTCTCCGGACTGTCCTTCACGGGAAGGAAGATGCTCCTGTTCGGGTGCTCTTTTGTGGTGAGCAGATGCCTGTCCGCTCTTGCGGTTGTCCGGTTTCCGCTGTCAAAGGACACAGGCCTGGCGCATACGTTCCAGGGCGGGGCGGACAGGAAAAGATGCTCGTATCTGCTGGAGGCAGAGCTGCTGTTGACGGTGCTTGTCATGACGGCCGCAGGAGGACTCCTGTTTGGATTCAGGTGCCTGATCGAGGCTGCGCTCATGCTGATTGCCGCGGCGGCTTTGTGGCTTCACCTGAAAAAGACGGCAGCGGAAAAGTTCGGAGGGCTGTCCGGCGATCTCAACGGATGGTTCCTGCAAAGGGCGGAGCTGTGGATGCTCGCGGTCCTGGTGCTTGCGGAGGCGATACCGGTATGATCCTGATTATCGGACCTGCATACAGCGGGAAAAGAGAATACGCCCGGGAGTTCATCACCCGTCAGAAGAGTCAGCTGGCAGACGGGGAAACGACGATGATAGAGTGTACAGCCCCTGATCAGGGAGAAGAAAGCGCCGGCGTGCTTGCGGAGGTTCAGGAACTGGTAACGGAGGAAATGGATGAAGACGCGCTGGAGGCTCTGGCAGATTCACTGTGTGAGAGAGCCTCTGTCCTGACCGCGTCGGAAACCGGCGCCGGAATCGTTCCGGTCGGGGCCGGAGCGCGGAGGATACGCGAAAACCAGGGGAGGCTCCTGCAGATGCTCGCGCGCCGCGCGGACAGTGTAGTGCGCGTTTTCTATGGAATCCCGGAAGTCATCAGGGGACAGGTCTGAAATATGCGGAAGAACCAGAGGATGAATATCGCAGTCCTGCCGGAGGGAACAGAAGATGATGTGAAAAGACTGCCCGGCGTGGATCTTTTCCTTTTCCGTCATGGTTATACACGCTATAATCAGGAGAAGAGATACCAGGGGAGGACAGATCTTCCGCTGACTGTGGATGAGATGGAGCGGATAACGCCATTTCAGTTTGAATGGAGGATCCCGGAGACTGTGTATGTCTCCCCGGCCCTGAGGGCGCGGCAGACGGCAGATCTCCTGTTCCCCGGAATGCCACAGGCTGTGGTTC
>ONVT01000150.1 GCA_900321365.1 uncultured Eubacteriales bacterium
AATCGAAAGAAAAGACAAGCAGGATGTATTAGTTATTTATAAACAGGTCCTGAGGACGAAGCGGAAGAAAGGCGCACGGTAGATATGATGAAGAAAAGAAGAAAGCGGAACGTGTCTTCTATGCCGAATCCGTTCGATGCTGCTGCGCGATGGATTGTCGCGCGCATGAATGAGGGAAGCAGGATGGGACGTGCGCAGCTGCCGGGGAAGAGTGAGGCGCTCAGCCGTGAGCTTGTGGAGCTTGGAACCGGCAGGAAGAACTGTGTGCAGGAGTATTATGTAAAGAAGATTTCCACCTTTCTCATGATCACCCTCGGCTGTCTTTTTGTCCTGATTCTTGTTCTGGTTGCACAGAACAGGGAGGACCGCCGGATTACGGATGGGATACTGGACCGCCCCGGATACGGGGAGGAAGGGCAGGATCAGAGCCTGTTGCTCAGTATCGGATCGGAAGAGTCCGAATCCATCGATGTCCATCTTGACGCGCGTACCTATACAGCTAAACAGGTGAAAGCGCTGCTGAAGGATGCCGTATCCTGTCTTGAAGAGGCCCTTCCGGGCGAAAATGCCTCCCTGGACGAGGTCCGCCGACCACTGTGTCTTCCGTCTGAACTGGAGGACGGAGCGGTCAGTGTGGAGTATTATATCTCACCCGGGGACATGATCGGGGACGACGGCAGTATCTGTGGGGATCCGGATAAGGACGGTACACTTGTGACGATCAGTGCCACTCTCACATGCCAGAACAGGAACAGCACCTACGAATGCGCAGCCGTGGTTTTTCCTCCGATTCTTACAGCCGCAGAGCAGCTGCGCCATAATATCCGCGACGCAGTGGAATCTGCCCGCACCGCGGATCCGACCAGTCCACAGGTGAAGCTTCCCGATTCGGTCGACGGCCGAACGCTTCGCTGGTCGTATCCTAAGGATTCCTCGCTGACACTGATCATCATTCTGATGCTGATCCTTCCGATTGCATACTGGGCCAGAGAGGATTCAAAGGTTCACGACGCGGCGAAGGAACGGCTGTCACAGCTGGAGCTGGACTATTCGCAGCTGTTGTGGAAGATGACCATGCTGTTGTCCGCGGGATTGACAATCAGGGGGGCATTTACCCGGATCACTGACCAGTATGAGGCGGAACTGAATGAACGGCAGACGGCACGGGGACCACAGGTGAGTCTCATTGCCGGAAAAAAGGGGAAGAGTGTTTCCCGGCGATATGTCTATGAAGAGATGCTCCTGACGATCCGTGAGATGAAAAGCGGTGTCCCGGAGGCGAGCGCGTATGAAAACTTCGGAAGGCGCTGCGGCCTTCCTTCCTATATTAAGCTCGGGTCCCTCCTGTCCCAGAATCTGAAGAAGGGATCGAAGGGACTGACAGTTCTCCTTGAGCACGAGGCAGTCCTGTCCATGGAGCAGCATAAGATGGCGGTCCGGAAGCTCGGCGAACGTGCCAGTGTGAAGATGCTGCTGCCGATGATTCTGATGTTCGGGGTCGTGCTGATCATACTCATGGTGCCGGCGTTCTTGTCGATGAGATGAGTGAAGGAGGCGCAGAAAAACAGAAGAGGATAGGATTACGTATATCACGGTGCAAAAAAATGAAAAAAACTTTGCGTCCCGTGTGACCTGCATGTGTCCGAACCCGTCATGACAGACAGAAGGAAACTGTGCCATTGTTCATGACAGACAGTAGGAAACTATGTCATAATACATGACAGATAGAAGGAGGTGCATTATGAGAAACAGAAAACTAATGCTTTCCGTTATTGCGGCGGCAACCGCAGCAGCAGTAGGTCTTGGAACTGTATATGCGTCATCCCTGACCGGGAGCCTGAATGTTTTCGAGACAGAGACGGAAGAAACGGAGACAGAAACAGAGACAGAGTCGGAAGAAGAAACGGATGATGTGGAAAAAAGGGACAGCGACGCGGAAAAGAACAATTCGATTCTCGATCTGCTGACAGGTATGGGAGAGAAGACGTATGAGGCCGAAGGATATGTGGATTCGGGCAGTATGCTCATGGCCGCCGAGGAGGTGACAGACGGTGCGTACTACATGGAGCCGGCAATGCCGGCATGGAATACGGAGGAGTATTCCACCGTGGAAGAGACAGGATTCCGCGATGTGAAGCTGTACCCGCTCTCTACCTTCGGAATGGATGTGGACACAGCATCTTATGCGCTCCTAAGACGCAACACACTGAACGATACGCTCGACTGGATGCCGAAGGACGGTGTCCGGATCGAGGAGATGATCAACTATTTCAGCTATGACTATGAGATGCCCGAAGACGGGGAGACCTTCACGATCACCGCGCAGATCGCCGACTGCCCCTGGAATGATCAGACGAAGCTCATGCTTGTGGGACTTCAGGCAAAAGATATTCCGCAGGAGGAAATTAAGGATCAGAACCTTGTCTTCCTGGTGGATACATCCGGAAGTATGTACGATGAAGACAAGCTGCCGCTTGCGACCCAGGCGCTCAAGTATCTGCTGCAGGAGATGGATGAGAACGACACCATCTCAATCGTCACCTATGCGGGAAGCAGCGAGATCGCGCTTGAGCCGACAAAGTGCACGCCGGAGGGAAGACAGCTGATCTTTGATACGATCAACTCTCTGTACGCGGATGGCGGAACCTACGGCGAAGCGGGAATCCGTACCGCCTACGACCTTGCACAGAAATCCTTCATTGAGGGCGGCAACAACCGTGTCCTCCTTCTGACGGACGGTGATTTCAACCTTGGCCAGACCGATGACTCCGAGCTGGTCGACCTGGTGCAGGAGAAGGCTGAAGGCCAGATCTTCCTCTCCATCCTCGGATTCGGAACAGGCAATTACAATGATGCCCTGGCAGAGCAGCTTGCCGACAAGGGAAATGGCAACTACAGCTATATCGACAGTGACATTGAGGCACGCCGTGTGATGGGCGCCGCGCTGAAGGGAACCCTCAATACCGTCGCGAAGGACGCGAAGGTTCAGGTTGATTTTAATCCGGCCTATATCAAGGGATATCGCCTCATCGGTTATGAGAACCGCATGATGAATGCCGAGGATTTTGACGATGATACCAAGGACGGCGGAGAAGTCGGAGCAGGACAGCAGGTCACAGTTCTCTATGAACTCGTTCCTGCCGACAGCGAAATGGAACTGCCTACCGCGCACAGCCGGTACACCAGTGAGGATACCATCGACAGTCAGGATAACATCATCGGGACAGACGGAACCGGTATGGCAAAAGAAGACGGCAAAGTCTCCCTCGCCATAGCAGGTGAGACGGAAGAAGACTCTTCCGGAGAAGAAGTCCAGGGCAGTATTCCCGCGGAAAATGAGTACCTCACTGTCAGCATTCGCTACAAGGATCCAGAGGCAGAAGAAAGCCAGCTGAAAGAACTCGCCGTCACTTCAGGGAATGAGATCGGCGAGATGAGCGACAACATGTCCTGGGCAGCAGGCGTTGCGCAGATCGGAATGCTCCTGCGCGAGAGTGAATATGCCGGAACCAGTGACTATGACGAAGTCCGCAGCCGTCTGAAAGAGCTCACAGGGGATGATGAATTCCGCGAGGAGTTCGTCTACCTGATCAACCGGCTCAAGGGTGTGAAGCTCGAGGATGATCCTTACGATTACTATTATGAGTGGTAACCAGAGAACTGGTGAATGAGGATAAAAAGAGCACCCCGCCCGGGACGGACTGTCCGGGCGGGGTGCCTGGTATTGAGATATACTGGATAACACATTCTGCCGGAGGCAGACAGTTCGTTTCACTGCATATACTGCGAATGAATTACGTTCGAGAGTATGAATGATCACCGGATCTTCGCGTGGAATTCCTGCAGGCTGGTGATGCCGGGGGCTTCGGCGCGTTTTTCCGAGCGGATGCCGGAGGCTGTCGCAAGAGCGGCAGCCATCGTCGTAATGTACGGAATGTGATGGCGGATCGCGCTCTTGCGGATGTAGGAATCATCGATCGCGTCCTTCTTTCCGATGGGCGTGTTGATGATCAGGTCAATCCTGCCGTTCGTGATTGCGTCGAGGATATTCGGTCGTCCCTCGTAGTTTTTCAGGATCCTCTGCGCGGGGATGCCCGCTTCGGTAATCGTCCTCCAGGTGCCCTCTGTCGCCAGAATGCGGAATCCGCAGTCGGTAAAATGCGACGCGACCTCCACAAGATCCTCCTTGTCCGCGTCCGAGACGCTGATCAGGACTGTCCCGCTCATCGGGAGGGTTGTGCGGGTTGCCTCCTGGGCAAGGAAAAATGCTCTCCCCCAGTGTTCACTCAACCCGAGGACTTCGCCGGTCGAGCGCATTTCCGGCCCCAGGACGGGATCGACTTCCTGGAACATGTTGAAGGGGAAGACGGCCTCTTTTACGCCATAGTACGGAATGCTGCGCTCTTTCAGGCCGGTCACCGGCGACGGTCTGCCGGTCAGAGCGCCGGTCATGATGTCCGTCGCGATCCGCACCATGTTGATATCGCAGACCTTTGATACAAGCGGAACCGTACGGGAAGCACGGGGGTTTGCTTCGATGACGAAGACTTTCCCGTCCTCAATGGCGTACTGCATGTTCATAAGCCCGACAACGTGCATTTCCTGTGCTATTTTCTTTGTGTAGCTGCGGATGGTATCAATCTGCTCTCTGGTCAGGTGGCGTGACGGAAGGATGCAGGCGGAGTCGCCGCTGTGGATGCCGGCGAGCTCGATATGCTCCATGACGGCGGGAACAAATACATTTTCACCGTCAGAAATGGCATCGGCTTCGCATTCCGTCGCGTGGTGCAGGAAGCGGTCTATCAGGATGGGACGGTCCGGGGTGACTCCGATGGCAGCCTTCATGTAGCCTTCCATCTGATCGTCGTCGTGCACGACCTCCATTCCGCGTCCGCCGAGGACAAAGGACGGCCTTACCATTACCGGATAACCGATCCGGGAGGCGATCTCCTTCGCCTCGTCCACCGTGACGGCCATTCCTGCCTCCGGCATCGGAATGCCGAGCTTTAGCATCATGGCACGGAACAGGTCGCGGTCCTCGGCCATGTCGATGGTCTCCGGGGTGGTACGCAATATTGTGACACCGGATTTTTTCAGGTCGGCCGCGAGGTTGAGAGGGGTCTGCCCGCCGAACTGCGCGATGACGCCGACCGGTTTCTCTTTGTTGTAGATAGCCAGGACGTCCTCCAGCGTGAGCGGTTCAAAGTACAGTTTGTCTGACGTATCGTAATCCGTCGACACTGTTTCAGGGTTGCAGTTGACGATGACGGTTCCAAAGCCCAGGTCGCGGAGCGCATATGCGGCATGGACGCAGCAGTAGTCGAATTCGATTCCCTGCCCGATCCGGTTCGGACCGCCGCCGAGGATCATGACCTTCGGTTTTTCTTCGTTGACAGGATCGCTGTCTTCCTCCAGGTTGTAGCTCGAGTAGTAATACGCGGAATCCTGTGTTCCGGAGACGTGCACGCCTTCCCATTTCTCGGTGACGCCGAGCGCCTCACGCTGATTTCGGATCGTTTCCTCGCTGATTCCGGTGATCTCGGAAAGGTACCGGTCGGAGAATCCGTCCTTCTTGGCCTGAACAAGGAGGCTGTCGGGGATCTGCGCAGGCATGAATGTGGTTCTGCCGGCGACGGCCGCGGTTGACAGGTTTTCCGCGGATGTGCCGGCGACATAGAGACCGGTCTCGATCACGCCGCTGTGCTTTGCCGGATCGACCGCCGAACTTTCCACCGAACCCTTTGAGACTGCGATGATCGCCTCTTCTTCCTCGACAAGCTCCTTCATCTGTTCGAGGAACCATGTCTTGATCTTTGTCAGTTCGTGCAGCCTTTCAATGTCTGCTCCCTTGCGAAGCGCCTCGTACAGGATGAACTGGCGCTCGCTGGTGGGATAAATGAGCATGGACAGCAGCTCGTCCAGGCTCTTTTCATGGAAGCCGTTCACACGGCCGAGACCGTAGCGGCCTTTTTCCAGGGAACGGACGGCTTTCTGCAGCGCTTCCTTATATGTCTTTCCGATGCTCATGACTTCGCCGACAGCGCGCATCTGGGTGCCGAGGTGGTCGCTGACGCCGTGGAATTTTTCAAATGCCCACCTTGCCGCCTTGATGACGATGTAGTCGCCGCCCGGAACATATTTGTCCAGGGTGCCGTACTTGCCGCAGGGGATCTCGTCGAGAGTCATGCCACAGGCGAGCATGGCCGAGATCAGTGCGATCGGGAAGCCGGTCGCCTTGGAGGCAAGCGCGCTGGAGCGGGAGGTGCGGGGATTGATCTCAATAATGATGATACGTCCTGTCTTCGGATCGTGGGCAAACTGGCAGTTGCAGCCGCCGATGACCTGTACCTTGTCGACGACCTTCCATGCCTGCTCCTGCAGGCGGTCCTGGACATCCTGTGAGATTGTGAGCATCGGTGCAGAACAGAGAGAGTCGCCGGTGTGAACACCCATCGGGTCGATGTTTTCGATGAAGCAGACGGTGATCATCTGGCCCTTCTGGTCGCGTACGACTTCAAGCTCCAGCTCTTCCCAGCCGATCACGGATTCCTCAACCAGAACCTGGTGCACGAGGGAGGCCTGCAGGCCGCGCTCACAGACGGTCTTCAGCTCTTCCACGTTGTAGACGAGCCCGCCGCCGGAGCCGCCCATGGTGTAGGCCGGCCGCAGCACGACCGGGTAGCCGATCTCATCTGCGATGGCAACTGCCTCCTCCACGGAGTAGGCGACCTGGGAACGGGCCATTTCGATGCCGAGGCTGTCCATTGTCTTCTTGAATTCGATCCTGTCCTCGCCACGCTCGATCGCGTCGAGCTGCACGCCGATGACCTTCACGCCGAAGCGATCCAGAACACCTGCCTTCGCGAGCTCTGAACTGAGATTGAGGCCGGACTGGCCGCCCAGGTTCGGGAGCAGCGCGTCAGGCCTCTCTTTTTCGATGATCTCTGTCAGCCGCTCTATGTTGAGCGGTTCGATATAGGTGACGTCCGCCATTTCCGGATCTGTCATGATTGTCGCCGGATTGGAATTGACAAGAATAATCCGGTATCCGAGGTTTCTAAGTGCCTTGCACGCCTGTGTGCCGGAGTAGTCGAATTCGCAGGCCTGCCCGATGATGATGGGACCGGATCCGATAATCATGATACTGTGAATGTCTTCCCGTTTCATGTGCGCCTTCCTTCCGTAATAACTTTTACCTGAATTTCCGAATCATTGTATATGGTCTGTGCTAAAATGTCCATGATAAAGGTTTTTCAGGATGTCGCACTTATTTTCTGTACAGGAGATCAATTATGACGTCCCGAAGGACATCAGTGAGTCGGGCATTTGGAAATTCTTTCAGGGAGGAGAATCTATATGGAGATCGAACGTAAGTGGATGGTGAAGGGATGGCCGGAGCAGGGAGATGTTTCTCTTCCGCTTCTATATACAGAGTACCAGGAGCAGGGATATATTCATGCAGATGCGCCGATTGTGCGCATACGCCTGGAGGCGCGTATAGAGGAAAATGCGGCGGCTTCTGCTCTGGTTACGGATGCCTTAAAGGATCTTGCCAGGGATGGGAAAGCGAACTATGTGCTGTGCATCAAGTCCGCGGGATATCTTGCGCGCGAGGAGATTGAGATCGGAATTACCGAAGAGCATTTTTCCCGCCTGTCCGGACAGCTGGAGGGGAATCTGATCCGGAAGGTGCGCCGCGTCTACTCTCTTCCGGATGGGCTCGGACTTGAGGTGAACATGGTGGACGAAGGGCTGCCGACGGAGTTTATGTACGCGGAGGTGGAATTCGGGAGCGAAGAGCAGGCCCGGTCGTGGGATCCGGCTGCCTGCGGCCTGGGAGAGTATCTCGCGGATGATGTGACAGAAAAACCAGGCCAGAGCATGAGCGCCTACTGGACAAGGACACGGCTGCCGAAATGATTGAGAATCCGGATGCATATTATCGAAAAATAGTTTATAATAC
>ONVT01000140.1 GCA_900321365.1 uncultured Eubacteriales bacterium
AAGCGCTTAGTTTAACCGCATATACCGCGGTTTTGGGCATGAGGTGTCAGCGAAGCTGACGGAGTCCTGATGCCATAGTGAAATCGTTCAAAACGGAAAAGAATTTCGTTCGCGAGTATAGAACGGATGGAGAATCAGGACATGATCAAGGCAGGAATTATCGGATCAACAGGTTACGTGGGGGCAGAACTTGTCAGGCTTCTGCTTCAGCATCCCCAGGCTGAAATCGTCTGGTATGGATCGAGGAGCTATGTAGACCAGAAGTTTTCTCACATCTACCGGAATATGTTTGACCTGGTGGATGAGAAGTGCATGAATGACAACATGGACGAGCTTGCAGGGCAGGCAGATGTCATTTTCACCGCGACCCCGCAGGGCCTGTGTGCCTCCCTGATCAATGACCGGATTCTTGAGAAAGCAAAGATCATAGACCTGAGCGCGGACTTTCGATTGAAGAGAGTCGATGTCTATGAAAAATGGTACCAGCGCACGCACGAGTCTCCCGGGTATCTTCCCGAAGCGGTCTATGGTCTGTGTGAGATCAACCGTAAGAAGATCGCATCTGCCAGGCTGATCGCGAATCCGGGCTGCTATACGACGACTTCGATCCTGACACTGTATCCGCTGGTCGCGGAGGGGCTGATTGATCCCGACACGATCATCATTGACGCAAAGTCAGGAACCTCCGGCGCAGGCAGGGGCGCAAAGCTGCCCAATCTGTTCTGCGAGGTAAATGAAAGCATAAAACCCTACGGTGTTGCCACCCACAGGCACACGCCGGAAATCGAGGAGCAGCTCAGCTACGCCGCCGGGATGGATTATCAGGCGGGCGAAAGTGTGCGGATCAACTTCACGCCGCATCTGGTTCCGATGAACCGCGGCATCCTCGCCACCTGTTATGCGTCGCTGAAGGAGGATGTGTTTGAAAGGAACACTTCCGGGAGTATAAGTGAAGGTGCGGGAAAGGCACCGAAAGAATTTATAAAAGAGTTTTCCAAAGAAGCGGGAAATACAGTAACGGAAGATACAGAAGCAGGAAATATGAAAGCAGTATGCAGCAGGATCCAGGAAGCCTACGAGAAGTACTACAAAGACGAATACTTCATCCGGCTGCTCGGGAAGGGAAATTTCCCGGAGACGAGATGGGTGGAGGGCTCTAATTTTGTCGACATCGGATTTACGGTAGATGAGCGCACAGGGCGTGTGATCGCGGCCGGCTCGCTGGACAATCTTGTCAAGGGAGCTGCCGGGCAGGCCGTCCAGAACATGAACATCCTTTTCGGTCTGCCGGAGAACACGGGGCTGCAGCTCGTGCCCATTTTCCCCTGAGGCGCGGTGTGAAACCCAGGGAGGCGGAGGACATCAGCTGTGTCTTGACATACTCCCCGCCAAAGAGCAACCCGGAAAGCCAATGCGTACAGGGGAAAAAAGAAGCAGAGGAAATCATATTCAAAGAAAGAACAGGAACAGGCAACATGAAAGACATGCAATTATTCGACGGCGGAGTGACACAGCCACAGGGATTCTACGCAGCGGGCATCTGCGCAGGCATTAAGAAAGACCGTAAGGACATGGCCATGCTCTACAGCAAAAAGCCGTGCACACTGGCAGGAACATTTACCAGTAATCTGGTGAAGGCATCGCCGGTGGTTTGGGATCAGGACATCGTCCGCAGGTATGGAAGCGCGCAGGCCTGCGTCATGAACAGCGGGGTAGCGAACGCATGCACCGGAGAGCAGGGAGATGCATACTGCCGTGAAACCGCTCAGGCCGCGGCACAGGCTCTCGGGCTGAAAGAGGAGCAGGTGCTTCTGGCTTCCACCGGCGTCATCGGCAGGCAGCTTCCCATCGACAAGATCTGCGATGGGGCAAGGCAGCTGGCCGGAATGCTCTCTGATACAAGGCAGGCGGCCTGTGCGGCGACAGAAGCGATCATGACCACAGACACCAGGCGAAAGGAGATTGCAGTTTCCTTCGAGCTGTCCGGGAAGACGATTACGATCGGCGGCATGACAAAGGGCGCCGGGATGATCCATCCCAACATGGGAACCATGCTCTGCTTCCTGACATCGGACGCGGCGATCAGCGCGAAGATGGCGCAGAAGGCCCTTTTGTCCTGTGTTCAGGATTCATTCAACATGATCTCGGTGGATGGAGATGAATCAACGAATGACACCTGTGTCCTGCTTTCGAATGCTCTCGCCGGAAATCCGGAGATAACAGAGGAAAACGAAGACTATGAGATCTTCCGGAATGCGCTCGCGATGGTGACGAAGAATCTCGCAAGACGGATGGCGGCGGACGGAGAAGGCGCACACGCACTCTTTGAGGTGAAGGTGATTGGCGCATCCACGAAGGAGAAGGCTGTCCGGATTGCCAAGAGTGTCATCGAATCAAGCCTGGTCAAGACCGCGATTGCCGGACATGACGCCAACTGGGGGAGAATCATCTGCGCGATGGGATACTCGGGCGCCTCGTTTGATACCCGGAGGGTCAACCTTACCTTTGAAAGCAGTGCCGGATCCGTGAAGATCGCAGAAAACAGCGTATCGACCGGTTACAGCGAAGAATTTGCAACCAGGATTCTCTCACAGGATGAGATCACGGCGATCATCGATATCCAGGAGGGAAATGAAGAAGCGACCGCATGGGGATGCGACCTGACATATGAGTATGTGTCTATTAACGCGGATTATCGGTCATGACAAAAGGAGAGAAAAAATGGACCAGGAGCTGAGTTCTAAAGAGATGAAACTATACCTGGAAAAGGCGGGGGTGCTGATCGAGGCACTGCCCTATATCCAGCATTTCCAGGGCGCGACCATTATTGTGAAATACGGCGGCAGCGCCATGATCGACCACGAACTGAAGAAGAGTGTAGTCAAGGATGTCGCTCTGCTGAAGCTGATCGGCTTCCGTCCGATCATCGTACACGGCGGCGGAAAGGAAATAACGAACTGGCTCGGCAAGGTCGGAAAGAAGAGCGAGTTCGTAAATGGGTTCCGTGTGACGGACGATGAGACCATGCATGTGGCAGAGATGGTCCTGAACCGCATCAACAAAGGCCTTGTGTCCATGATGGAAAAGACGGGCGTCAAAGCGTGTGGTGTCTCCGGAAAGGATGGAACCATCCTCAGGGTGTCACAGAAAAAACCGGACGGGGCGGATATCGGATTTGTCGGTGAGGTGCAGGAGGTAGATACCACCCTTCTGAATACCCTGATCGACGCCGGTTTTGTCCCGGTTGTGTGTCCGGTTGGATCAGACGACGGATATTATTCCTTCAACGTCAATGCGGATGACGCGGCCTGCGCGATCGCGAAAGCCATGAAGGCACAGAAGCTTGTCTTCCTGTCGGACATCAAGGGAGTCCTGGAGGATCCTGATGATCCGGATTCCCTGATTTCGGAAATGACCGTGGCGGAGGCTAAGAAGTTCATTGAGTCCGGGCATGCCGGCGGGGGTATGCTGCCGAAGCTGAACAGCTGTATCGACGCGATCGAAGCCGGTGTCCAGAGAGTCCATATCCTTGACGGACGCATTCCGCACTCCCAGCTGCTTGAGTTCTTCACAAACAAGGGTATCGGAACAGCGATCATCGGTGACACGGAGCAGAGGTTCTA